>DASTDR010000612.1:0-5883 GCA_035710265.1 Gemmatimonadales bacterium
AAGTGAACGGGTATGATCTCGCCAAGCAGATCCGGCAGCGCCCGTGGGGCAAGGACGTCGTCCTGGTGGCGCTGACGGGGTGGGGTCAAGCCCAGCATCGACTTCGCTCGCAGGAATCCGGCTTCAATCATCACCTCACGAAGCCGGTCGAATTCGACTTGCTGCAGCAGATCCTGACGGCCGCGAGCAATTGCCTGCCGGACCGGAACGTCACCGCGCGCTGACTTCCGCGAGGCGCTATCTTCATGCCGATGCGCCGCTTGTTCCTCCTGATCCTCCTGACCACGGCCGCGTTGCCGGCGCCGGAGCATCCCGATTACCGGATTCTCGTAGCGAGCGAATCGGGCGACATCGTGACCGAGCTGTCGTGGAACGGGACCGCCCTGGCCGTCTCCAAGGTGGTTCCGGTTGGGCTGATGCCCGCCGACATCGACGGGCCGCACAACGTGGCGGTCGCGCCTGACGGCTCGGCGTGGTACGTCACGATCGCGCACGGCACACCCTACGGCTCATTGTGGAAGATGAGCGCCGGCAGCGACTCGCTGCTGGGGCGCGCGCAGGTCGAAATGTTCCCGACCACCATCGCGCTGACCCCGGACGGGGCGCTGGCCTTCGTCGCGAACTCCGATTTTCACGGGGATCACCCGCGCGTGAACGTCGTCACGATCGTTCAGACCGCGTCGATGACGCCGATCACCAATCTTCCCGCCTGCGACATGCCGCACGGGGTGAAGGTGAATCACGCCGGCACCGCGGTATTCGTCTCGTGCATGAACTCGGACGAGATCCTGGAGGTCGATCGCCAGAGCTTGCGCATCCGGCGCCGCCACAAGACGGGGAAAGGAACGGGCCATGCCACGGGGCCGGCCGGTGCCGGTCCGCCGATCCACGGCACGGCCGCACCCACCTCGCACGATTGCTCGCCGACCTTCGTTTCGGTTTCCCCCGACGACCGGCGCCTGTACGTCGCCTGCAATCACGGGAATACGCTGCAGGTGCTGGACGCCGCAACGCTCGAGCTGGTGAAAGAGATTCCCGTCGGGGCCGGTGCGTACAACGTCGAGCCGTCCCCGGATGGGCGCTGGGTGATCGTGACCAACAAGAAGGCCCAGAGCGTGTCGCTGGTGGACGCGCAGCGCCTGACCGAAGTCTCCAGGATCCCGACGTCAAAGCCGCTGCCGCATGGGGTCGCGTACGATCCGGACGGCCGCTGGGCGTTCATCTCCGTCGAAAGCGTCGGCGCCGATCCGGGCGCTGTCGACGTGATCGATCTGAACAGCCGAAGCCGCGTGGCGAGCATCGCCGTGCCGCGCCAGCCGACCGGCATCACCATTCTGCCCACCCCATGATCCACACCACGACTGTCTCCCTCGCGCCCGCGGAGATCTTGCAACGCGCGGAGCTGTTCTTTGCCGAGCGCGTGCCGAATTCGGCGGCCTTTGTCGAGAAGCGCGGCGCGAACTTTCTGCTGTTGCGCGGGCAAGGAGGCGAGGAGCTGGTGATCAGCGCGTGGGCGGATGCCGCAAGCGGCGTGACCCGCGTGCGCGCATCGACGCTGCTGTTCGATCAGCCCCTGGACCGGTTCCTGTCGACCTTGCCGCTCGCGTCCACGGTGGAGGTCGCGTGACGGCGCTGGCGGCGGTGGCGGCGGTGTCGGCGGTGTCGCGGTTCCCGGTGCGTGTGATGGTCGTGCCGGCCTGGGACAGCGTCGAGATCCAGGCGGATGAGACCACGACGATCGCGCAACTCAAGCGGGATGCGCTCCGGGCGGCCCTGAAGACTGCCGCCGACGAGCAGTTTCACGTCGTGAAGTTTCGCGGCGCGCCGATCCTGGACGAATCGATCACGCTGCGGGCGCTCGGCGCCGGCCCGAACGCGCCGTTCATCGTGCTGCCCGGCCGGCGGCAACCGGTCCGGTGACCACCTGGGCGTTTACCCGCGGCGTGACGATCTTCGCCGTCGGATTTCTGCTGCTGAATGCCGTGCTCCTTGCCATGATCGATCATTTCTTCTGGGCCGGCGTGTGCGTAGTCGTCGCCGCACTCGTCGTGGCCGGGTGGTTCCGCTACCGTCGCGCGATGGCGGAGCTCGCCGAAGCGCGCAAGGACATGAAGCGCGAAGTCGAATCGCTCCGCGCGCTGCTCCACACCCACCGCCGCGACTAGGTGTCCACGCCGGTCGTTTGGAATGCCGCGTGCCGGCATCACTACTCCGGCGCGGGCCACCCCGAGCGTCCGCAGCGATTTGAGGCGGTGCTCGAAGCGCTGCGCCGGCCGGAGCTGAAGCCGCACATCACCTGGATCGAAGCCGCCCCCGCCGCGCGCCCCCCCATCGAACGGGTCCATTCCGCCGAATACGTGGACATGCTCGAAGCCCTGGCGGAGCAGGGTGGTGGCGCGCTGGACGGCGACACCTTTCTCGGCCAGCGCAGCTGGGAGAGTGTCCTGGCCTCGGCGGGTGTCGCGCTGCGCGCGGTGGAGGAAGGGCTGAAGCGGGGCCGGGGATTCGGGATCACACGTCCGCCGGGGCATCACGCCCTCGCCGCGCGCGCGATGGGTTTCTGTTTCCTCAACAACGTCGTGCTGGCAGCCCGGCACGCTCAGACGCTGGGTTGCCCGAAGGTGCTGATCGTGGACTGGGACGTGCACCACGGCAACGGCACGCAGGCGCTGGTCGAGCGCGACCGCTCCATTCGATTCGTGTCGATGCACCAATACCCGTGGTATCCCGGTACGGGCGCGGCTGACGAGCGCGGCGTGGGCAACGTGTTCAACATTCCCCGGCCGGGCGGCTTGCCGCGCGAGACCTATGTGCGGGATCTCCTCGCCGGCGTCGATGCCGCCCTCGAGAGCTGGGTGCCGGACTTGCTGCTGATCTCGGCGGGATTCGACTCCCTGGCCGGCGACCCGCTCGGAGAGTTCACGTTGGAGCCGGACGACATCACCGGTTGGACCGCGTCGCTGCGGGAACGGATGGGGACGCGGCCCGTGGTCGGCGTGCTGGAAGGCGGGTACCGGCTCGACCTGCTCGCGGCCGGTGTTGTGGCGCTCGTGCGCGCACTATCTTGAGGAATGGCCGTCAACGTCGTTCCCACGGGAGCCCAGCAGCCGCAAGCCTCAAAGCATTGGCCGCTCAGCATCTACCGGCGGCCGGACGGCACGCTGGAGCAGGATGTCGCCCCCAGCCGGATCCGCGAGATCCTCCAGGCCGGGGAGGGTGAGCTGTGGGTCGACATCGACAGCACGAACATGCATCAGCACGCGCTGCTCGAAAAAGTCTTCGCGTTTCACCCACTGTCGGTCGAAGACACGTTGTCGCCCGGCACCCGCGTCAAATTCGAAGAGTATGACCGTTATGTGTTCGTCGTCATGGCGGTCATTCGGTTTGATGAAGGCACGCCCGAGCCGTTCGATCTCGCCACGTCCAACTTGTACTTCTTCCTGGGAAAGAATTTTCTCGTCACCGTGCACGCGCTGCCCTCCAAAGGGTGCGGGGCGGTGCGCGAGCGGCTGATGCGCAATCCAGACATGCTGGTGCGCGGCGCCGAGATGACGATGCACAACATCATCGACCAGTCGGTCGACGCCTTCTTTCCGCTGGTCGAGGAGCTGAACGGACTGGTGGATGGCCTGGAAGAGCGGCTGTTCGAGCAGTTCGACGAGAAGCTGATCCACGAGATCTTCAAGGCGAAGCGCGCGGCGTTTTCGCTGCGGCGCCAGGTGGGGCCGCTGCGCGAAGTGCTGAACATCATGACCAACCGGCCCTGCGGCTACATCCGGCCCGAAACCCAGCTCTACTACCGCGACGTCTACGACCACACCATCCGCATCACCGAATCGGTCGATACCACGCGCGACTTGCTCGCGGGCGTGCTGGAAACCTATCTGTCGCAGACGTCGAACCGCATGAACAAGGTGATGAAGCAGCTGTCGATCGTCGCGACGATCGCGCTGCCGCTGATCGTCGTCGGCGGGATCTACGGCATGAACTTCCAGCACCTGCCGCTGACGGATCACCCGTGGGGGTTCTGGATCGCGATCGCGTCGATGGCCGGGGTCTCCACCATTGTGCTGGGCTGGCTTCATAGGAATCGATGGCTCTGACGCTGCTCGTCGAGCAGTGTTCCATCACAACCCGCCATCCGTTTGTCATCGCACGCGGCTCGACGAATGGGTACACGCGCGCCTGGGTCCGGCTGGTCGACTCGGACGGGCTCGAGGGCTGGGGCGAAGCCGACCCGTCCTCATTCTACGGCGAAAGCCTGGAGACGGTGCTCGCTGGGTTCGAGCGCCTGCGCGCGCATCTGCCGGAGGATCCGTTCGACCTCGAATCGGCGGAGGCTCGCTGGGAGCACGTGCTGCCCAAGAACGGCGCCGCCCGGGCCGCGTTCTCGGCCGCGCTGCATGATCTCGTTGGGAAGAAACTGGGGCAGCCGCTGTGGCGGCTGTGGGGTCTCGATCCCCGCAAGGCGCCGCTCTCGTCCTTCACGATCGGCCTCGACACGAACGACAAAATGCGGGACAAGGTTCGCGAGGCCGAGCCGTATCCAATCCTGAAAATCAAGCTCGGCACCGACCGCGACGAAGAGATCCTGAAGACCATTCGCCATGCCACCGACAAGCCCATCCGCGTGGACGCGAACGCGGGATGGACGGTGGAGCGGGCCAAACAGATGATTCCCAGGCTGCGCGAGTACGGCGTCGAGTTTCTCGAGCAGCCGCTCGTGCCCGACGACCTCGACGGTCTCGTGGAAGTCCGCCGAGTCGCGGCCGCGCACCAGCTGCCGGTGGTCGTCGATGAAAGCTGCCTGGTGGCGGCCGACATCCCGCGGCTGGTCGGCCGCGTCGACGGCATCAACATCAAGCTCGCCAAGTGCGGCTCGCTGCGCGAAGCGCTCCGCATGATCGCGACCGCGCGCGCACACGGCATGCTCGTGATGGTTGGCTGTATGATCGAGACCTCGCTCGGCATCACCGCCGCCGCGCATTTCACGCCGCTGGTCGATGCCGCCGATCTCGACGGGGCCGCGCTGACCGTCGATGATCCCTTTGTCGGCGCGACGATTGACGGGGGACAGATCAGACTGCCGACGGAGCCGGGGCTCGGCGTCAAACGAAAATGACCGAGCCCCCCCCGCGGCTGGTCGCGGTCGTCCTGCCGGTCCCGGTAAACCGCCCCTACATCTACGCCGTGCCTGACGTGCTCGCCGATCGCGCCGTGCCGGGGGCGCGCGTGCTGGTGCCTCTGCGGCAACGCCGAGCCGTGGCAATCGTGACCGACGTCGTCGGGCAGCGCTCGTCGGATGCTCCCATCAAACCCATCCTGTCGGTTCTCGACGAGCTGCCGGCGCTGTCGCCGGCCCTGCTGCAGCTGGGCCGCTGGATTTCGGACTACTACGGTGCGCCGCTGGGCCTCGCCGTGCGTGCGATTCTGCCCGGCCCGCTCTGGAGCGTCGCCAAGCCGGCCGGACCGGCTCCGGCCACCGAGCGCCTGTTCGTCCTGGCGACCAATGGCGGTCTCGATTCATTGCTCGAGCGCGAGCGCCGGTTCAAGCGCGCGCCCAAACGCCGCGCGGCGTACGAGACGGTCGAAGCGCTCGGCGGGTCGGCTCCGATGTCGCACCTGATCAACCAGCTCAAGCTCTCACCCGGCGTCTTGCAGGGATTGGTGGCGCAGGGCCTTGCCCGCTTCGACCACATTCCCGAAATGCGGGACCCGTTCGCCAACCTCGTCTCGCCGCCGCCGCCCACGCTCACCCCCGATCAGCAGGCCGTCGTGCGCGGAATCGCGGCGACATCGATCGACCGGCCCGTCCTGCTTCATGGCGTGACCGGCTCAGGCAAGACACTCGTGTACCTAGACGTGCTTCGTACCGTCGTAGCG
>DASTDR010000613.1:0-5578 GCA_035710265.1 Gemmatimonadales bacterium
CGAGCGCGTGGAGCACGTCGGTCGCGCTCTGCGGCCGGTCCGCCGGATTCTTCTCCAGACAGGCCATCACGAGCTGGGCCAGTGCCGGCGACAGCGCGGGGCGCTTGTCGGTGATCGGTACGACGGGCTCGGTCACGTGCGCCGCGAGCATCTGGTGCGGCGCCAGCCCCGCGAACGGCGAACGGCCCGTCAGCATCTCGTACGCCATCGCGCCAAACGCATAGATATCGGCGCGGTGATCGATGTTCGGATCGCCCGCGGCCTGCTCGGGCGCCATGTAGGCAGGCGTGCCGAGCGCCACGCCGACCGACGTGAGCCCGCTTTCGGTTTTGGCCTGGCTCACGGCCTTGGCCACGCCGAAATCGGCCACGACGGCGTGATTGCCGGACAGCAGCACGTTGTCGGGCTTGATGTCGCGATGCACGACGCCGCGCGCATGCGCGTACGCCAGCGCGTCGGCGACGTCCTTGAGGATCCGGACGGCATCACGCACGGGCAGCTCGCCCTCGCGCGACAACCGGGTGCGCAGGGCTTCTCCCTCCACGAACGGCATCGTGTAATAGAGGAGGTCCTCGTGCCCGCCGGCGGCCAGGAGCGGCACGATGTGCGGATGCTGCAGCGAGGCGGAGAGCTGGATTTCGCGATTGAAGCGGTCGACGCGCATTTCGAGCGCGAGGTCGGGAGGCAGCACCTTGATCACGACGCGCCGCGCGAGCCGGGTTTCCTCCGCCATGAACACGCGGCTCATCCCGCCGCCGCCGAGCTCCCGCTCGACGCGGTAGGCGGTGCCGAGCGCGTCCTGCAACCGTTGGGACAATTCAGTCATGGCGCCTAATGATAACGTGCGCGTTGACGGCTTGGGTGGCCCCGTCTAGTTTGACGCCGTGCGGTTTGTCCTCGTCGCAATGCTCCTCCTCCTCGCCGGCTGCAGCGGACCATTCCCGCAATCGGTGTTTCAACCGCGTTCCGACTTCGCCGGCGCACTCGACGGCCTGTTCTGGAACGTGTTCTGGTGGGCGGTCGTGGTTTTCCTGATCGTCGAGACGCTGCTCGTCGTGGCGATCGCGCGGTATCGCGCGCGTCCGGGCGCCGCGATGCCGAAACCTGTCCATGGACACACACTGCTGGAGATTGGTTGGACGCTGGCGCCGGCGTTGATCCTGGTCTTCATCGCCGTGCCGACGATGCGCACGATCTTTACCACGGCGGGACGCGCGCCCGAGGGCGCGCTGCGCGTCGAAGTGATCGGCCGTCAATGGTGGTGGGAGTACCGCTACCCGACGCTCGGTATCACCACGGCGAACGAGCTGCACCTGCCGGTCGGAATGCCCGTACAGCTCGATCTGACGTCGGCGGACGTGATCCACAGCTTCTGGGCGCCGGGCCTGGGCGGCAAGCGCGACTTGATGCAGGGCCGCACAAATCGCATCGCGTTCCGCGCCGATTCGACCGGCGAATACTGGGGCCAGTGCGCCGAGTTCTGCGGTGCCTCGCACGCCAACATGCGCCTGCGGGTGATCGTGGAGTCCGACTCAGTTTTCCAGCGCTGGGTGGACCAGCAGCGCGGTGGGCCGCTCGCGCCCGCCAAGGGATCGGCCGAAGAAAAAGGCCAACAGATCTACCGGCGCAGTGCATGCATCGGTTGCCACTCGATCACTGGTGTGTCGTCCGCCAAGGTCGGTCCCGATCTCAGTCACGTCGGCAGCCGCGGCACGATTGCGGGCGCGCTGTTCCCCAACGACACCGAATCGCTGCGACGCTGGATTCAGAATGCGCCCGGTCTGAAGCCCGGCGCCCTCATGCCGCCGCAGAATTTCCCGGCTGAGGATCTCGATGCGCTCGTCGCCTACCTGCAGAGCTTGAAATGAAGAGCTGGCTGACGACCACGGACCACAAGCGGATCGGCCTGCTGTATTTCTGGACTGCCTTCATCTTCTTCCTGATCGGCGGGCTCGAGGCGCTCATCATCCGCGCGCAGCTCGCGCGGCCCGAGGGGTTGGGGGTCAGCGCCGAGCTGTACAACCAGCTGTTCACGATGCACGGCACCACGATGGTGTTCCTCGCGTTGATGCCGCTCTCGGCCGCGTTCTTCAACTTCATCATCCCGCTGCAGATCGGCGCGCGCGATGTCGCGTTCCCCCGGCTCAATGCCTTCAGCTATTGGGTGTTCTTGCTGGGCGGGCTGTTCATGAACGCGAGCTTCATCGCGGGTCCGCTGTTCGGCGCCGACCGTCTGTCGGTCGCACCCGACGCGGGCTGGTTCGGCTATGCGAATCTGACCGCCCGGCAGTTCTCCCCTGGCCCCAACGTCGATTTCTGGCTGCTCGGTCTGCAGATCCTCGGCATCGCCTCGCTCGCGGCCGGCTTCAACTTCATCGTGACGATTCTCAACATGCGCGCGCCCGGACTGCGCATGCTGCGCTTGCCGGTGTTCACGTGGATGACGCTGGTCACCCAGTTCCTCGTCATCACGGCGTTCCCGGTCATCACGGTTGCGCTCGTCCTGCTCATGTTCGACCGGCTGTTCGGCACGCACTTCTTCCTGCCCGCGGGCGGGGGGGATCCGATTTTGTGGCAGCACCTGTTCTGGATGTTCGGGCATCCGGAGGTCTACATCCTGATCCTGCCCGCGATGGGCATCGTGTCCGAAGTGTTGCCGACGTTCTCGAAAAAGCCGCTGTTCGGCTATACCGTGGTCGTGTACTCGGGCGTGGTGATCGCGTTCCTGGGGTGGGGGGTATGGGCCCACCACATGTTCGCCTCGGGCCTCGGTCCGATCGCCGATTCGGTGTTCGCCGGGGCGACCATGCTGATCGCGATTCCGACCGGCGTGAAGATCTTCAACTGGATCGGCACGCTGTGGGGCGGTCAGATTCGCTTTACGTCGTCCTTGCTCTTTGCGGTCGGCTTCATCGCGATGTTCATCATCGGCGGGCTCTCCGGCGTATCCCACGCCTCGGCGCCGTCCGATCTCCAGCAGACCGATACCTACTACGTCGTCGCGCACATCCACTACGTCCTGTTCGGCGGGACGATCATGGGTTTGTTCGCGGGGATGTACTACTGGTGGCCGAAAATGACCGGGCGGATGCTCTCGGAGACGCTCGGGAAGTGGCATTTCTGGCTGACGATGATCGGGATGAACCTGGCGTTCTTCCCGATGCACCTGTCCGGGCTGCTCGGGATGCCGCGGCGCATTTACACCTACGCGCCTGAGCTGGGCGTCACCGGTTTCAACGTGCTGTCGACGATCGGGGCGTTCATCATCGGCCTCGCGACGCTGATCTTCCTCTACAATCTGGTGCGCACGGGACGGCGTCCGATCGACGCGCCCAACGATCCGTGGGGCGGCGCCACACTCGAGTGGGCGATGGCGTCACCGCCGCCGGTCTACAACTTCACGGTGATCCCCACCGTGGCGAGCCGGCTCCCGTTGTGGCAGACCGAGCGGCACGGGCCGATGACGCCGCTGCCCGAGCACCCGCCGGCGCCGGTCCATGTGCCGGGCGGCTCGTGGTGGCCCCTGATCACGGCGGCGGGCCTGCCGATCATGGCGATTGGCGCGCTCGCGCACCTGCTTCCGGTCGTGCTGGTGGGCGCAGCGACCGTTCTCGTCGGGATCTATCGCTGGGCGTACGAGCCCTTCGAGGTGTAGATGCGATACGACACGGGGGAACACGCCGCCGCTGCTGCGCATGGGCACGCCACGTTCATGGGACTCGACAGCCGCAAGATGGCCTTCTGGGCCTTTATCGGCTCGGAATGCCTGCTGTTCGGCTCGCTGATCTCGACCTACCTGATCTACAAGGGCAAGAGCCTGGTCGGGCCCTACCCGCACGAGATCTTGAACATCCCGTTCACCTCGTTCAGCACGTTCGATCTGCTGATGTCGAGTCTCGCGATGGTGCTGGCGCTCGCGGCGGTGCAGCGCGGCGACATGAGGCAGGGCAAGCTCTGGTTGTTCATTACCGCGCTGCTCGGTTTGATCTTCCTCGGCGGGCAGGTGTGGGAGTTCAGCCATTTCTACCATAATGGACTCGGGCTCACCACGAACATTTTCGGCTCGACCTTTTATGTACTGACGGGGACGCACGGTGCGCACGTGACGGTCGGCGTGATCTGGTTGCTGACGTTGTGGATCCAGGCGCTGCGCGGAAAACTGGGCCCCGCCAACGCGATGACGGTCGAGATTACGGGGCTCTACTGGCACTTCGTCGACGTCGTGTGGATCATCATTTTTACGGTTGTGTACCTGATTCAGTGATCGGTTGCCGGTCATGAGTCATCGGGTACCGATAACCGACGACCGATGACCGACGACGTTGAGAGGCAGGAACGATGAGCGAACAACAGAGCGCTGGCGCCCACGCGACAACCGGAACGTATCTCCGGATCGCCGCGATTCTCGTGATGATCACGCTGGTCGAGGTCGGCGTGTTCTACGTCCCGGCGTTCCAGAGCGCGCTGGTGCCGATTCTGCTCGTGCTCTCGGCCGTGAAATTCCTGCTCGTGGTGATGTTTTACATGCACCTGAAGTTCGACAACAAGTTCTTTACGTTTCTGTTCGGCGGACCGCTGCTGCTCGGCTTGCTCGTCGTGGTGAGTCTGCTGTTCATCTTTTACGGATCGGTTCGGTTGCGCACCGGCACGTGACGCCTCCTCCATGGAACAGCTGGGACCTGCATCCCAGCGTGATCATCGGGCTCGTCCTCCTGGGCGGGCTCTACGTGTCTTTGGGGGGACTGCGGGGAGCACGCAGCCGCGTTGTGAGCTTCGGTCTGGCGCTCATCGTGCTGTTTCTCGCCTTGAACGGCCCGCTGCACAACCTGTCCGATTATTACCTGTTCAGCGCTCACATGGCGCAGCATCTGCTGCTCACGCTGGTGTTTCCGCCGCTGCTCTTGTACGGGTGTCCGGCGCACGTCGTGCGCCCGCTGCTGCGCCCGCCCTGGATCATGGCAGCCGGGCGCGTGATCACGCGACCCGTCACGGCGGGGCTGATTTTCACCGCGCCGATCGTGACCTGGCATTTCCCGGTGCTGTACGAGGCGGCGCTGCGCAATCACAACATCCACATTCTCCAGCACCTCGTGTTTCTGGCGACCGCCGTGATCATGTGGTGGCCGGTGCTGTCGCCCGTCCCGGAGTTGCCGCGCATTCGGCATCTGCTGCAGATGCTGTATCTGTTCCTGCTCGGCATCCCGATGTCGGTGACGGGCGCGTTGATCGCGCTCCCCGATCGCGTGCTCTATCCGTTTTATGCCGCGGCGCCGCGCGTGGGCGGCCTATCGCCGCTGCAGGATCAGCAGATCGGCGGCCTGCTCATGTGGGTGCTCGGCGGCCTGATGCTGTGGATCGTGATGACGGTGATTTGGTTTCGATATTCGGTGTGGGACCAGCGGGGCGATGCTGAGCGAGGGGTTCCGGAGGAAGCGTACGACGCGCGGCGTGAATGAGCGTCATTCCCCGTCTTCAGTCTCCCCAAGCGGGTGGCGGCGCAGCTCCTCGCCGATTTTGGGATGCTCCCGCCACAGGAAATAGCCCATGCCAAGGGCGGCTAAGCCGTTGCCGATCGCCA
>DASTDR010000614.1:0-2038 GCA_035710265.1 Gemmatimonadales bacterium
CCCTCGGTATCCGGGAATACGGGAGTGCGCTATTCGTTCAGCGACCTGCTGTTCTTTCTCGATACCGGCATGACGTTCAGGGACGAGCGGCACTTGTCCGAGATCGTGGCGAACTTCGAGGGCAGCTCCGAGATCGACATCGACCATTACAAGAACTGGCGGGAAAAGTGCAACTATCCGCCTCTGGAGCGGGCACGACTGGCTCCGGACGCCTCGGGTCGCCGCGTGTACTGCGAATGTGTGTGCCACGGACTGCATACGCTCGTCGATCGCGGCATCTTTCAGCGCATTGGCGGCCTCAACGACGCACTCCTGGACTGGGGGTACGAGGACACAGACCTGACGACCCGACTCGAGCTGTGCGGCTACGGACGCATCCCCATCCGCGATCTGAACGAAAGCAGACACTCGGATGAGATGCGGGTGCGCTTCTTCGAAGTCAAGTCCAAGGAACGGAGCTGGACGAAGAACCGGCGTATCTCGGATGGTCTCATCACGACATTTGGCCCGGTCCTGAGAACTCAGCGGACGCCCGGCCTGTGTGAATGGGTCGAGATCGACGGCGTGCGGTACAACGGAGCCGACGCCCCGCAGCAGAACTGGACAATGGAAACGGCGGGCGAGTTATTGGAGCGCCGGGAATTCGCGTCGCGCGCGACCACGAGTGGCGAGAACGACGACATGCCTCTCGTGTCGGTCGTCGTGCCGACCAAGAACGCCGCGGAGTACCTCGCCGTCGTACTCGACAGCATCCTGTCGCAGGACTATCCCAATATCGAGTGTCTCGTCGTGGACGGCGGCTCCACCGACTTCACGCATGACATCCTGGCGAGCTACGGCGATCGCGTCAAGTGGACGGTGAAGCCCGATCGCGGCTCGTTCGACGCGATCAACCGGGGCTGGCAGCTGAGTCGGGGACAGATTCTCGCGTGGCTGAACGCCGACGACGGCTGGACGCCGGGCGCGGTGACCGCAGCGGTCAAGTGCTTCCGGGAGGATGCCAAAGCGGACGTCGTCTACGGTGACTGCCTGATCATCGATGCCGACGGGCGATCGCTCGAGGAACGGCGGCCACCGGAGTGGGATCTCCGCTACGCGGTCGAGAACTGCCAGCACATCATCGATCAGCCCGCGGCGTTCGTCCGCCGGAGCATGGCTCAGCGGGTGGGCTGGCTCTATCCCGCGTGGTTTCACGACTGGGAGCTGTGGCGCCGCATCAGCCTGGCCGGTGGGACGATCAAGCGCGTGCCTCATCTCCTCGGATACCAGCGAGTCCGGAAGGACAACAGCCAGTACAGGCCGGAGATCCTCATCGGGGGGCTGGTTGGCGTCACGAAGCGGTTTTTCTTGCTTCCGGGCTTGCCCGCCGGCCTTCGGAAACTGCGGCAGCGGGCCCTCAGCAACTGCTACGTCAAGATCATGCAGACGCTCCAATATGGCCGGCCGGAGGCTCGGGCTCTCCAGCTGAAGCTGTGTTACCGGGCGTTGATCGCGGATCGCAGCAATTACCGGACGGTCCTGAAGACGTATCGCGCTGGCGCTCGAAGGAAGCCCAAACGTCCCGGCAAGTCACGGCGATTGGGCAAGTCACAGCGATTGAAGGTATCGCCCGCCGCGAAACTTGCCGGCAGGGCCATGGCCGGAGAGTCTAGTGAATGAAACGCCCGGGGTCCGGCCGACGGTCTCCGTTGTCGTGCCCTGTAAGAACGATGCGCGATATCTGACAGCCAACCTCGAAAGCATCCTTTCGCAAGACTACCCTCACGTCGAGTGCATCGTGGTGGACGGCGGCTCGAGCGATGCGACGGTCGATCTCCTCAAACAGTATGGCGATCGGATTCGGTGGGTGTCCGAGCCGGACAGAGGCGCCTTCGATGCGATCAACCGCGGATGGAAACTCTCCACCGGCGACATCCTGGCGTGGCTGAATGCGGACGACCTCTGGGAGCCGGGTGCGGTTCGCGCGGCTGTGGAAACCTTCGAGAAGAAACGGGACGTTGACGTGGTCTACGGGACCGCCCGCGTCGTGGACGAACTC
>DASTDR010000615.1:0-24508 GCA_035710265.1 Gemmatimonadales bacterium
ATTCCGGCGAGGAGCTGATCGGCTACCCACAGGCCAAGCGCCGTGATCAGCAGCCGAACGAAGAAGCCTCTCATGGCTGGGAAGATACACGCCCAGCTACGAACTGCGCGGTCATCCCGGGGCGCGCCTGTACGCCGAGCTTTGAATCCATCAGGATCGCGCCCGACAGCGAATCCCGTCCGGACGGGGCGAGCGACAGCCCGGCAAATGGGCCCAGATCGGCCGGCCAGCCGCTGACGATCGCCTGTTCGGGCTGCCCGAACCAGCTCACCGCCAGCGTCTCGGCGCGGGGCGCGCGGAATACGATCCGGCCGCGGAAAATGCATTCGCCGGCGACGACGATCGTCGCGGTGTCGAGCGTGATGTCGCTCAGGCGAAACCGGTCACTCATCGCCGGCGCGTCGGGGAAGGTGAGCGTGTCTCCGCGCGCCACCCGCCAGTGGCCCGCGTAGGGGATCGAGTAGCGCTGCAGCCGGTCGAACTGGTGGCCGGAACAGGGGTTTGACGGACCGCACGCCGAAAGCGCCAGCAGCCCGGCTGTCGGGAGCAGAGCGCCTGATCGCATCAGTGGTCCGACGTATCGGCCGCGATCGAATCGGAGCGTTGCACCCGCGCGCCGATGGAATCGGAGGCGCGCAGCGCGCTGCCCACTCCCCGCGCGCCCGGGAGCTTCGAGTTCGCCAGAATACTGTCCTTTTGGCGCTGTGTGAGGGTGTCGCGGTTCACGGTCTGGCTGGACTCGCCCGATCCGCAACCGAGCATGAAACCGAGACTTATGACGAGCAGGATTGATTTCATGTCCCGCAACTTGAACAATGTGCCTGCCGCCCGCAACTCAACCTGCGCCCCACGGGAGTGTCCATGCGTCGTTTGCTCATCGCTGCCGCGCTCGTGCCGTTCCTTGGATGCCAGGAGCCGTCGCTGGCCGACCGGCTCTCGGCCGGCAACTGGATCGACCTGACATACACCTTCGATTCGAGCACTGTCTACTGGCCCACCGCCGAGCCGTTTCACCTTACGGTCGTCTCGGCGCGCCGCATGCCCGCCGGCTACTACTACGCCGCGAACAATTTCTCCGCGGCCGAGCACGGCGGCACTCATCTCGACGCGCCGGTGCACTTCGTCGAGCGCAAACGCACCGCCGACCAGATTCCCCTCAACCAGCTGATGGGACCCGCGGTCGTCATCGACGTCAGCCAAAAAGCGAATTCGAGCGCCGACTTCCGGATGCATCAGTCCGATATCACCGATTGGGAGGCGGCGCACGGCGAGATTCCTGAAGGCTCGATCGTTTTGGTCCGCACGGGCTGGGGCAGTCTGTGGGGGGATCGCGCGCGCTACCTCGGCACGACGAAAACGGGAGCCGCCGGCGTGGCGGAGCTGCACTTTCCTGGTCTCGATCTCGATGCGGCGCGGGCGCTGGTGCGGCGGCGTGTCAAAGCTGTCGGCATCGATACGCCCAGCATCGATTATGGGCAGTCGACGACGTATGTCGTGCATCGCCGGTTGTTCGCGTCGAACATCCCGGCGTTTGAGAATGTCGCCAATCTCGACAAGGTACCGGTCACCGGTGCGTTCGTAATCGCGCTGCCGATGAAGATCGGCGGCGGGTCGGGCGGCCCGCTGCGGATCGTCGCGCTGCTGCCCTAGGCGGGCAATCCCTTGCGAAGCACGTCCTCCATCGCATCCGCGAAGCGATCGATCTCCGCCAGCGTCGTGTAGACGTTCGGCGTGATCCGGAGGCAGTTGAATTCGGGATGCGCGATGGGCGTGACGATGATGCGGTGGCGGTCGAACAGGTGCGCCGTCACCTTGGCGACGTCGAGCTGGCCCGGCGTGAACGAAGCGAGCCCGCACGATTGGGCCGGATCGAACGGTGTGAGAATCTTCGCGCCCGGAAGCCGCTCGAGCCGCCGGGCCCAGCGGTCGCGCAGGAACCGAAGCCGTGCCGCTTTGCGCTCGGGGCCGATCCCATCCAGAAAGTCCAGCGCTTCCACGATGGCATTGTGGTTGGCCGCCGGATGCGTCCCGATCTCCTCGAACTTTCTGATGTTCTCGTTCATCTCGGGCGGGGCCGCCATCAGCGGCCAGATCTTCCCGATCTTCGCGCGGCGCACGTAGAGGAAGCCGGTTCCGATCGGTGCCGTGAGCCACTTGTGGAGGCTCGTGCCGTAGTAATCGCAGTCCAGCTCGCCTTGCGTGAACGGGAAGTGGGCGTACGCGTGCGCGCCATCCACGATCACTTCGATCCCGCGCGCCCGCCCGAACTGCGCGATCCGTTTTACGGGGAAGATCTGGCCGGTGAGGTTCGTGATGTGACAGATGTGGATCACTTTGGTCCGCGGCGTGACTGCTTCCTCGATGCGCCGCGCCAGATCGTCCTGGGACGGTGGCGGCACCGGAAACGTGATCTGCTTGAGCACGATTCCGTCGCGCCGCTCGCGCTGCTTCCAGGTCGTGATCATGCGCGGGTAGTCTTGCGTTGTGGTCAGGACTTCGTCGCCGCGCTGGAGCGGCAGGCCCAGCTGCACGATCTCGAGCGCCTCGCTCGCGTTGCGGGTAATCGCCATCTCCTCGGGGTCGCAGCCGAAGCTCGCCGCCAGGCGCCGTCGCACCGCTTCGATCGCAGGCTCGATCCAGGCCCACATCGTGATTGCCGGCGCCTGGTTCGAGACCGCGAGGTAGCGCTGAAATGCCGCGTTGACCACGCGCGGGCTCGGCGCCACGCCGCCGTTGTTGAGATTGATCATCCCGCGATCGATGTCGAACGCCTGCTGGATCTCGCGCCAGAAGTCCTCGTCCTGTGCCACCGCGGTGGGGTCGCGCCCGTCGACGGTACGCACCGCAGGGAGGACGCGTGCGAGCGCATCGGTCTTCAGCGCCGCGAGCGTGGGCACGCCGGCGCCGGCGGCAAACAGCGATCCGAGGAAATGGCGGCGCGTGGGCATTAGGAACCTCCCCCTGGAGTGTGCCGGCGCAGCAGCATCGCGTACGCGAGCACGTTGATCAACAGTACCAACGTTCCCAAGATAATTTGCACGCGCGGCGTGAGGCCTGATGGGTAAATCGCGGGCAAGAGATAATGCTCGATGAATCCGCCACTATAACCTTCCTGGCCGGCGCGGGCCCGCAGCGAGTTCTCCAGCGGCGTGAGCGGGCAGATCCAGCCGCGGTACTCAATCAGGACGCCCCAGATCGCGCACGGGACGTGGACCACCGCCACCCAGCGCCAATACCACGTGAGGAAGCCGCCGAGCAGGATAAACAGGATAAAGAGTGCATGAACGACGACGACGGCGTTCGCGAGCAGCCGGTAGAGCACTCGTACGTAATAAAGCAAAACTCCCCGCCCGGCCAGAGCCGGACGGGGAGTTTGGTGCTCGCTGCTCGCTTAGAGGTTGGCGAGCGTCCCGACGGGCGAGAATAGGCCCGAGACGGCCTCATCGAACCGCTGGAGCCCGGCGAACAGGTCATCGAGCGCGTCGATATCCTCGATGGTGAGTGGATTGCCGCCCGCATCCACCCATAGCGTTCCCGGCAGCGACGGGTCGCCCGTGATCGATGCCACGGGATGCCCATCCAGATACACGTCGATGTCGACCAGGACTTCCTGCGTCGTGAGGTTCACGATAATCCTGCCGACCGTGCGGACCGTCTGGTTGTTCCGAATCACCCGGAAATCGGCGTTGATGATCAGGTTGGGCTGGTCGATGCTCACCGACTCGTTCAGCATCACGGTGATCGAGGGATCGTTCAACGCGAACGTGGCGGTGAGCCGCGCGCCGGTTTGCGTCGCGGTCAGCGTTTCCACGAATGACAGCGTCTTGTTGTTCGGCGCCGCCCGGCCGTTCGTGATCGACCCCGAAGCTGTGGCCTGATTCGCCAGCACCTCCGCGGTGTAGTCGACATACGTTGTGGTCCCGGCGGTGTTCCGGACCAGCACGTGGAGCTTGAGCGACGATTGCGTGCTCTCATCGATGATGTCGAGCGTGCCGATCTGTACGACGGGCTCGACAACTGCACCGACCAGGTCGACGGCGTACAGCAGGAAGCGCACGCCGTTGAGGTTGCTGACGGTCGTCCCGCGGAATACGTACTGATCGATGGTGTCATTCCACACGAACACGCGGCCGTACAGCGAGTCGGGGATGATCGCGCCCTGTTGCGCGGCAACGCTCAGCTGCGGCGCCAGCGCCTCCATGCGCCGTGCCTGGCGCAGGCCGGGCAGGTAGATCTGCCCGCCCGCGCGCTCCAGCTTGGGCTGCAAAGTCGCGAGCACCGTCCCCGCCGGACGCAGCGCCGAGGGCGCAGCTGCATCGAGCATGAACGTGGCGGTGTTGAAGCTTCGGAAGACGTCGCTATCGAACGCGGAATCGACCGACGAAAGGTTCGACGACACCGCGGCCGGATTCGCGAAATCGACGGGCGCGGACGAGTCTTTATTGCACGCCGCCACACCCACCAAGAGCACAATCCCGGCACGAACGAACGACCGCATACTGCCTCCTCGAACGGAGAATAGTGAAGAAGAATTCTAGTTTGTGCGCCGCGCGGCCCGAGTCGCTGTGACCCGGCACACCCCGACCGAGGCTAGGCGATGATCCCGCCACCGAGTAGGCGATCACCGGCATCATACAGGACGCCGGACTGCCCCGGCGCGATCGCCCGCACCGGCTCGGCGAGCCGCAGCGTGACGCGATCGCCCGCTTGAGCAGCAATCGTGCCGGGCACCCCGCGCGCGCGATACCGGCATTGCACCCACAAAACGTCCCCGGGCGCGAGCGGGTCGGTCAACCAGTTGACCTCTTCCAGGGACACCTCGTGTCCGAATAACTCCGCGCCGCGCCCCACCACGACCTCGCGCCGCTCGGGCCGAATCGCGACGACGTACAACGGCTCGTCCGATCCGCCGGGAAGCCCGCGGCGCTGGCCGATCGTGTAGCGCGCGAAGCCTTCGTGCTCGCCGAGCACCTCGCCGGACGTGGTGACGAGCGGACCCGGCATGAGCGCGGGCGCATCGCCGGGGAGATGCTGCTGGAGCACCGACACGTAATCGTCATTCGGCACGAAACAGATCTCGACCGACTCCGCTTTTTCCGCGGTCACCAGCCCGAGCTGGCGCGCTGCGGCGCGGGTCTCGGCCTTGGTCAGCTCGCCCACGGGGGTCAGCATGCGACGCACCACGGTCCGGTCGATGCCCCACAGGAAGTACGACTGGTCCTTCTGACGGTCCTGACCGCGATACAACGCGCCGTCCTTCGCGATCGCGTAGTGGCCTGTGGCAATCGCATCGCACTCGAGCGCGTCGGCGTGATACAGGAAATCGCGAAACTTCGTGAACGAGTTGCAGCGCACGCAGGGAATCGGCGTCCGGCCGCGCGCGTATTCGGCGACGAAGTTGGCGATGACGTCATGCCCGAACCGGTCCTCGAGATTCAGCACGTAGTGCGGAATCCCGAGCTTGTGCGCCACGAGCTTGGCGTCGGTGATGGAGTCGAGCGAGCAGCACGGCCGGTCGGGCACGGAGTCGCCGTAGCAAAACAGCTTCATCGTGGCACCGATGACGTCGTGACCCTGCTCGACGAGCAGCGCGGCGGCGACGGAAGAGTCGACGCCGCCGGACATTGCGACCAGGACTCTCATCGGTGCAGAACGGCGGAAAGGGAGCGAACCTTCTCGACGACCTTCGGGAACACCGCGGTGACCGCTTCGACATCCTCCAGCGTGCTGTCCTTGCCGAACGAGAAGCGCAGCGCGGCGACGCCAAGCTCGCGCGGCACACCCATCGCCGTGAGCACGTGCGACGGCTCGACGGCGCCTGTGCTGCAGGCGGAGCCGGCCGAGCACGCCACCCCCGCCAGGTCCAGATGCATCAGGAGCGCTTCGCTGTCAGTGCCGGGAATCGAAATGTTCGAAATGTGCGGTGCGCGCTCGCCCTGCCGGCCATTGATGACGGCGTCGGGGACGATCGCGAGCAGCCGGCGCTCGAGCTCATCCCGCAGCTCGCGCAGCCGCGCCGCCAGGTGCGCCTGCTCGGCGGCGGCAAGCCGGGCCGCCGTCCCCAGCGCGATGATGCCCGGGACGTTTTCCGTCCCGGGACGAATGCCGAACTGCTGCCCGCCGCCGTGAAGGATCGACTCGACAGCCTTGCGATCGCGCACGATCAGGGCCCCGATACCCTTGGGCGCGCCGATCTTATGGCCGGAGATGGTGAGGAGGGTGCAGTTGAGATCGCGGAGCGATACTGGAATTTTGCCGAATGCCTGAACGGCGTCGGAGTGGAACAGGACCCCGGCGTCGCGACATCGATCGGCCAGCGCCTTCACGGGCTGGACCGTGCCGACCTCGTTGTTGACCCACATCACGCTCGCGACCGCGGCGCCGCGCGCCAGCGCTTCAGCGAGCGTGGCCGGATCGACGTGGCCGGAAGCGGTGACGGGGAGGATCACTTCCTCACCGCCGAGATGCTTCACCGCGTGTGCGGCCGCGAGGCCGGCCTTGTGCTCGGTAGCGGAGACGACGACCCGGAACGGTCCGCCCCGCTCGCGCGCCGCCAGCGCGCCCCCGATGATGGCGAGGTTATCCGCTTCCGTGCCGCCCGAGGTGAACACGACCTGATTCGGCTCGGCGCCCAGCGCTTCGGCCACCGCCCGCTTGGCCTCTTCGACGCCGGCGCGCGCCGCCCGCCCAAACCGATGCGCGGACGACGGATTGCCGAACGCGTCCTTCCCCAGATAGGGAAGCATCGCTTCGAGCACTTCCGGCCGAACCGGCGTGGTGGCCGCGTTATCGAGGTAGGTGACGCGCTTCATGGAGGGAAGAATCTAATCTAGATGCTCTGCACGCCAAGCTTCAGCACATCCTCGACTTCCTGCGTCTCGGGGGTGAAGAAGGGCTCCCCGTAGGGCCGCCGGATGAGCGACCCGTAGTGCGCGGACTGAACCCGGATCAGCTCGTAGAGGTCCTGGCCGGTTGGAAACACCTCACCCGCGGCTTTGGCCCCGTCGAATTGCGACGCATAGCAGCGAATGGCCTGCATCTTCGCCTCGAACACGTCCGTGATGTCGACGACGAAGGTCGGCTTCACGGGATCCTCGCGATAGGCGAGGGCGTACAGGATCTTGTGCGGCCGGTGGGGCTCACCGCCCGTGCCCGGATCATACTTCGCCAGCCCCGCCAGATAGCACGCATCGCGCCCCAGCTCCGACGCCACCCGGTGGTCCGGATGTCGTCCCACGGGGAAGGGGAGAATCACCACGCGCGGCTTGGCGCGACGAATGAGCTCGACGATTTTCTTTCTCGACGCCTCGTCGTTTTGCAGGTGCGCGTCGCGCAACCCCGCGTTGAGCCGGACCGCGACGCCGAGCGTCTTGGCCGCCCGTTCCGCCTCGGCGGCGCGCGTGTTCGCGTCACCGCGGCTGCCCATTTCGCCCTGGGTGAGATCGATGATGCCCACGCGATGACCGGCGCGCGCGGCTTTGGCCAGTGTCCCGCCACACGTGAGCTCGACGTCGTCTCGGTGAGCCGCGATGGCCAGGAGATCTACAGTGTCGGTCACTGATTTCCTCGCACGTTCTCGGGAATCGGGAAACGTGCATCGAGAAAAGGAACAGCACCACGTTTCCCGTGTCCCGATGCACGTTTCCCGTTATTCGTAGCGCAACGCTTCAACCGGATCCAGTTTTGCGGCGCGGGCCGCCGGAGCGATACCGAAGATCAAGCCTACCAGAATCGACGCGGCGGTCGCGACCGCGGCGGGGACCACGGGAATCGTCGTGCTGAACGCGAGCAGCCGCTTCAGCAGCTCCCCGATGCCGACGCCGAGCAAGATCCCGATGATCCCGCCGAGCAACGTCAGCGTCGCGGCCTCGATGAGAAACTGCCACAGGATCGCGCGCCGCGTGGCCCCGAGGGCTTTGCGCAGGCCGATCTCCCGGGTGCGGCTGGTGACCGAGACCATCATGATCGCCATGACGCCGATGCCTCCCACCATCAGGGCGATACTCGAGAGCACCAGCATCACGAAGAAGAACGCGAAGGTGAGGCTGTCGAAGATCCCCAGCACCTGATCCGACGTGAGCAGATCGAAGTTGTTCGGATCGCCGGCGCGCAGGCCGCGCGTCCGGCGCAGCGTCAACGTCGCCGCATCCATCGCGCGGCTGACCGTGTACTCGGGCTTCGGCTTCACCAGGATGATGAGTCCGTTCCACTCGTCAATGAAGAACGCGCGCCGCGCGCTTTCGAACGGCATGATCGCGGAGATTTCGGGCGTGCCCGGCACCTCGAAGATATTCGTGGGCCGTTGCCACACACCGAGGACCTTGAACGGCTGGCCGCCGATGCGCAGCACGCGGCCGAGCGGGTTGATGGCGCCGAACAGGCGATCCACGGTGCGCTGCTCGAGGATCACCACCGCGTCGCCGCCGCGCAGCTCCGCGCTCGTGAACGAGCGTCCCGCGCTCAAGCCGCCACCCAGGATCTCCATGAACCGGTCGTCGGCGCCGAACACGCCAAGAATCCTGGTGCGGTTGCCGCCGTACTCGAATCGCTGGAAGACCTGGGTCCAGATTGCCGCGTAGTGAATCTCCGGGAGCCGCGCGATCGCTTCGGCATCGTCGGGAACGAGCTTCGGGCGCATGCGGACTTCGCGCGGCACGGCGTCCGGATTCACGCCGGTCGTCGAGAAATAGCGCAGCACGCGAAAGGTCGTCGGGCCCACGACTTCGAGCGTATTCACGATCTGCTCGCGGAACCCCGCGACGATCGAGGCCATGGCCATCACGGTGGCGATGCCGATCACGACGCCGAGCACCGTCAGGGCCGAGCGCAGCTTGTTGGCGCGCAGCTGCTCCAGGGCGATGCGCCAGCCCTCCCGCACGGAATGGAGTTTCATCTACTCCTGGCGCAGCGCTTCGATGGGGTCGAGCCGGGAGGCGCGGTGCGCGGGATACACGCCGAACGTGATCCCGACCACGACGCCGAGCAGCAGGGCGATGCCGATCGACCACGTCGTCACCCGCGCGGGGAGCGGCGAGATTACCTGCACGAGTCCCGCGAGCGCGAATCCGACGACCAGCCCGGCGATCCCGCCGATCAAGGACAAGGTCAGTGCTTCCGCAAAGAACTGGCGCCGGATATCGCGGCGCGAGGCCCCGAGTGCTTTCCGGATCCCGATCTCGCGCGTGCGTTCGGTAACGCTCATCAGCATGATGTTCATGATCACGATCCCGCCGACGACGATGCCGATGACGACGACGGCCGGCACCACGGTGAAGATCACGCGCGTGAGCCTGCTCCAGAACGCGATCAGCCCCTCGCCCGTATCGATGGTGAAGTCGTTCTCGTCGCCCGGCCGCAGCCGGTGCGCGATGCGCATCGCTTCCTCGACGCGCAGCATCGCGGGCGGCACCGCATCCGCGGTCGGCATCTTCACGGAGATTACCATCGTCTGGCGCCGGCCGTACATCGACTCGAACGTGGTCAACGGCAGCATCACGAAACCGTCCCAGGACTGTCCCAGCACGGTGCCCTTGCGCGCGATCACGCCTTTCACGAGCAGCTGGATGCCGCGCACGCGGATCATATGGCCGACGGCCGCATCCGCGCGGCCGAACAGCTTCTCGGCCACGTCGTAGCCGAGCACCGCGACGTAGCGCCGCTGCTCGAGGTCGACTTCGGTGAGCGGTTCTCCCGCGGCGAACGTGTAGTCCTGGACCACGACGAACGGCGCGGTGACGCCGAAGATGAACACGTCTCCCGTCTCACGGTTGCGCCACTGCACGTCGGCCATCGGCGTCGGCCAGCCCGACTGCAGGGCGACGGCTTCGGCGTCCGGCACCGCGCGCTGAATGAACGCGACATCCTCGGGGGCGATGATCGGCCGGCGCTGGATCTCTCGCCACTGTTCGTCGTCGATGAAGCCGACCTGGATCGGATCACGACGGACCTGGAACGCGTTGATCCCCACGATCGCCCCGGCAAGGCGCTCGCGCACATAGGCGTTCATGCCCTGGATGACCGCGACGACCGCCACGAGAAACGCGACGGAAACGATGATGCCAAGCAGCGTGAAGAAGGACCGCAGCTTGTGGCTCCAGACTGTCTGGAGCGCCAGGCGCACGGCTTCGTACAAATGCATGGAGAGAACTTAAGGCCGGCCGGAAGGTGCCTCGACCGAGCTTGAGAAGCTACTCGTATCTCAGTGCTTCTACCGGATCGAGCCTCGACGCTTTGCTCGCGGGATAGATCCCGAACAACAGCCCCGTAAAGGCGGCCCCGACCAGCGCGGCGACGACCGAGCCGAGCGGTACGTAGGCCGGCACTGGCGTCGCGGCGCCGAGCAGCAGCGCGATGCCGCCGCCGACGAGCAACCCGATGAGCCCACCGACCGTCGTGAGCGTCGCCGCCTCGATCAGGAATTGCCACATGATCGCGCGCCGGGTCGCGCCCAGCGCTTTGCGCACGCCGATCTCGCGCGTCCGCTCCGTGACCGAAATCATCATGATGGCGACCACACCGATGCCGCCGACCATCAGGCCGACCATCGAGAGGACGATCATGATGACCTTGAATACCGCGGTCATGCCGTTGATCGTCTCCATGTACTTCTCCTGCGTCACGATGTCGAAGTTGTTCGGCTCCGACGGGCGCAGCCCGCGCATGCTGCGCAGGGCCATCGTCACGTCATCGATGGCGCGCTGCTGTGGCACCGTGTCCTCCGGCGTGACGAAGAAGTCCATCCAGCCTTTCCAGTAGGGCAGGTTTTTGACCAGCGTCCCGTATGGGATGAACACCTCGTTCTGTTCGCCCTCGCCGAACAGCCCCGGCGGAGGATCGAATATGCCGATGACCGTATAGGGCGCCCCGCCGATCTTGATCCGGCGGCCGAGCGGATCCCGCTCCGCGAACAGCTGCTCGGCAACCTTGGTGTTGATCACCACGACGAACGCGTTCGCGTTGTCTTCGAGGGCGCTGAAGGAGCGGCCCGGATGGACCGCACCGCCCGCGACCTTCGGCCAGTCGGCGTCGCGGCCCTGGACACTGACGGACCCCAGGCGCTTGCCTTCGAACACGATGTCGGCGCTCGCGTTCTCGTCGACGACCGCGAACTTGATCGTGGGCAGGTCCTCGACGCGCTGCGCTTCCTCGATGGTCAGACCCGGGCGGCGCTCCCACGGATTGGGATCGTCGGGATCTTCGGCGCCGGTGCCGCCCCAGTAGCGCCCCACGTAGAACGTCTTGGGGCCCAGCGTCTCCAGCATGTCCGTGAAGCTCTTGTCGAATCCCGCGATGATGGCGCCGATCACCATGACCACGATGACGCCGATCGCAACGCCGAGAATCGTGAGGGCCGCACGCAGCTTGTGCGCGCGCAGCGAGCCCAGGGCGATGCTGACACCTTCGAGAGTCGGAGTCATCCGCTCACTCCTGCCGTAACGCCGTGATGGGATCGAGCTTCGCCGCCCGGCTCGCGGGAATGATACCGGCGGCCACGCCGGTGCCGCCGCCGAGGATCAGCCCCAGCACGATCGAGACGCCGGAGAGTGTGGTGGGCAGCGGCGAGACCGCCTTGAGGAGCACGGTCAGCAGCACGCCGAACACCACCCCGGCCGCGCCGCCCACCCCGGCGAGCGTCACCGCTTCGACGAGGAACTGGCGCAGGATATCGCGCCGGCGCGCGCCCAGTGACTTGCGCAGCCCGATCTCGCGCGTCCGCTCGGCTACCGCCATGAACATGATGTTCATGATCACGATACCGCCGACCACGAGCGAGACCAGCACGACCATCGGTCCGAACATGAACAGGACTTTCTGGATTCCCGCCCAGAACTGGAGCACCCCCTCGGAGGTCTCGAGCACGAAGGTATTGCCCTGCGCGGGCCGCAGATGCCGCCGGCTGCGCATGATGCCCTCGGCCTGATTCATCGCCTCACGCATTTCCGGCTCGCTGTTCGCCTTGACGATCAGCGCGTCGACGACGCCCGGCGGGTTCACGAGATCCTGCACGGGCGACAGGGCGGGGGCGACCGCGAAGCGGTCGAGCGAGAATCCAAACAGCTTCCCCTGCTCGGCGACGACGCCCACGATCCGATAGGGCTGCCCGCCGATGCGCACCGATTTCCCGATTGGGTCGCGCGAGGGGTAGAGTTTCTGCGCGACTTCACTGCCCACGACCACGACGGGCACGCCGCTGCGGACTTCCTGCGCGCTGAACGGCCGGCCCTGGGTGATCGTCAGGTTCTTGATGTCGAAGTAGCGCTCGGTGGCGCCGACGATCTCGGCGGCGCGCACGGTCTTGCCGTTGGCTTCGATGTCCCCGTTATCCGACGACTGCCAGGCCGTGATGACCGGGACGGTAATGCCTGAGGCCACCGCTTCCGCATCGCTGAACCGGATGCGCGGCCGGCGCGCCCAGGCGCGCCACATCGAGTCGCTCACGTGCGGCGTGAAGGCGGGGCGGCGCCGGAGATGGAAAGTGTTCACCCCGATCACCGTGCCCGCGAACTTCTCGGTCATGTAGATGTTGATGCCGTTGGTAATCGACCATGCGCCGATGAAGAACGACACGCCGATGAACACGCCGATCAGCGAAAATCCGCTTTTGAGTTTCTGCGCGCGCAGCGTCTGCCACGCGAGGCGGATCGCGTCGAAGAGATGCACTCAGGCGGCCTTGAGCTGATCGGTGGCGACGATGCCGTCGCGCAGGGTGATGACGCGCGCCGCGTGAGCGGCGATGTCGTGCTCGTGCGTGACCATGACGACGGTCTGTCCCTGGCGGTGCAGGTCCGAGAACACCGCCATGATTTCGCCGCTGGTCGTGGAATCGAGGTTTCCGGTCGGCTCGTCGGCGAGCAGAATGCTGGGTTCGTTGACGAGCGCGCGCGCGATCGCCACGCGCTGGCGCTGCCCGCCCGACAACTCGTTCGGTTTGTGATCCATCCGGTCACCCAGGCCCACGCGCTCCAGCGCGTGCTCGGCGCGCGCGCGCCGGTCCCGGCCCGACATGCCCGCGTAAATCAGCGGCAGCTCGACGTTATGCAGCGCGTCGGCGCGGGGCAGCAGGTTGAACGTCTGGAACACGAACCCGATCTCCTTGTTGCGGATCCGGGCCAGCTCGTCGTCGCGCAGGTCGCTGACCTTCTGGCCGTTGAGCCAGTACTCGCCGCTCGTGGGCGTATCGAGGCAGCCGATCAGGTTCATCAGCGTCGATTTCCCCGATCCCGACGGCCCCATCACCGCCACATACTCGTTGCGGCGGATCTGGACGCTCACCCCGCGCAGTGCCCGCACCAGCTCCAGTCCCATGTCATACTCGCGTGTGAGCTTGTGCGCGAGGATGACGATGTCCGGAGTCGGTGTGTCGCCCGTGCGAAAGTTCACGAGCCTCTCCGGGTGGTGTCGGCCGCCTGCGTGGTGCCGCGCACCCGCGCCCCTTCCTTCAGGTCACGAATCGCCTGATACGGACCCGCGACGATCGTATCGCCCTGCGCCACGCCTTCGAGGACCTCGAAATGCTCCTCGCCCGCAATCCCGACTTTCACCGGCCGGAACGTCGCGACGCCGTTGTGCACCATGAACACGCCCTCCACCTCTTTCTTCTTCTCGCCGCGACGCGCGCTGTCGCCGGGAGCGGGAGTGGCGGCGGCGGCCTTGGCGTCCGAGCCGCCGGGACGCTGCTCGGTGGAAACCGGCGTATGCTCACGCACGGTGAGCGCGATGATCGGAATCGCCAGCGACTGCTTGCGCGTATCGGTGACGATCCGGGCCGTCGCCGACAGGTCGGGACGGACTTCGCTCGGCGGATTGGACAGCGTGATCTCGACCTCGTAGTCGACCGCCCGGTCGTTCTGGCCCCCGACCTGCGAGGCCGCCGTAAGGATCGCGCTGTTCGACACCTCGGTTACCCGGCCCACAAACGTGGTGTCCGGGAACGCGTCGATCGTGACTTCGACCGAATCGCCGATGTTCACCCGCACCACGTCGGTCTCGTCCACGTTCACGGTCGTCTGAATCACCGACAGGTCCGAGATCGTGAGCAGCAAGCCGGTTTCGCGCGAGAACGTCCCCGGCACCGCGACTTCGCCCTCTTCGACCGCCAGGCGCGTGACGCGACCGGCCATCGGAGCGACGAGGTGCGTCTTGCTCAGCTGATCACGCGCTTCCCGAAGCCCGGCGCGCGATTGCTCGACGACGTGCTGTGCGGCCGTGAAATTCGCCTCGGCGATGTCGTAGGCCGTCTGTGCCTGCTCGAGCTGCTCCTGCGACACCAGGTTGGGGTTCTGCCCCCGCAGCTCCTTGGTGCGCTCGAGGCTGCGCAGCGATTGATCGCGATTGGCCCGGGCCTGAACCGCGCTCGCCTCGGCGGACGACATCACCGCCGTTGCGCGCTGCAGGTTGGCCTGGTAGATCGTCGGGTCGATCTGGAGCAGGAACTGGCCCTTTTGCACCAGGTCGCCTTCCCGGACCGCGATCCGCGTGATCCGGCCCGTGATATCGGCGCTGACGTCGACTTTCTTCTTGGGCTGGATCTTGCCGCTGGCGGTGACCGCGGCGACGAGATCGCGGCGGCCGACCTGCTCGAACCGTACCTCGATCCCTTTTTCCCGTTTGGCGCTGGCGCTCACCATTACGAGCGCGACGAGAAGCACGACCCCACCGCCACCCAGCAGGAACTTGTTTCGCTTGGACATGTCTGACTCGATCCTCTCGTGTTAACGCAGGCTGCGGCCGACCGCTGCTTCGAGCGCGGCCACGGCCTTGTGATAATCGTACGTTGCATTCACAAGCTCACTCTCGGCGCGCAATGCCTGCACCTGGGCGTCCAGCAGGTCGAAGAACGTGCCCGAGCCCACGCGGTAGCGCTCGGTGGCGAGCTGCAACTGCTCGCGGCCGGCGGTCCGGTTGGTGTCCTGCAGCCCCACCGCGCGATACGCGGTCTGAAGGGCGAGGAACGCCTGGCTCACGTCGGTTTGCACGGCGAGGCCGCGTGCCCGCACCTGCTCTTCGACGTCGTTGTGCTGGGCCCGCGCTTCCGAGACGCGCAGCTGCTGGCCAAAGTTGGTGAAAACGGGCAGCGTCACGGTGAGCCGAGCCTGGAACGGCTGCTGCGTGAACTCAAAGGGGAACACCGAGTTCTGATTGCGGATCCGCTGCTCGTCGCTCGCGCCCCACACGAATGCCGAGCAGCTGTTGGGGGAGAGCCCCGCGCTCTGCCGGATCGTGTTGTTGTCCTGGCATTCCTGCAGCTGCGCGGCGGACGCCTGCTGCGCATTGAAGATGATGGGATCGACTTCGGTGAACTGCTGCGTAAAGCCCGACCAGCCGGCCGAAAGGGAGAGCGACGGACCGTAGGCCGACGCCGTGGCCCGCTGGTTCCACGCAGCCGCATCCTCGCGCGCGCGCAGGGCTTTCAGCGCGGGATTCTGCTGCTCCGCCATCCCCATCAGCTCGGAGAGTTGCCACGTCGGCTGCTGGACCGCGAACGAGTCGGTCAGCTGGACACTGGCGACGTCCACGGGCGGGGTGACCCCCATCTGCTCGAACAGGCGGAGCTTCTCGACGCTCACGGCCGTCTGCGCGCGCAACAGGGCGACCTCCGCCTGGCCCCGCGCGACCTGTGCCTGGCGCACGTCGATGAGCGTCGCCTGCCCGACGCCGTACCGCGCCTGGGCCAGCTTCAGGAATTCCTCATTGCGCTGCACCGTCTTGACGGCGATCTCCGCCTGCGCGTTCGCCTGCAACACCGTGAGGTACTGCTGTTTCACCTGCGTGATGAGGAAGTTCTCTGCGCCCGCGATGTCCGCATCGACCGCGCGCTGCTGCGCCTTCGCGAGCCCCGGTTGGGACAGCGTCGTACCCGACAGCTGCCACGACAGGCTCAGGTCGTAGAACGACGAGACCGTCGACGTGCTCTGCGTGAAGCTTGAGGTCAGGAACGTTTGCGAGCCCGGTCCCGTGTAGGTCATGCCGCCGCCCATCGTGAAGTTCGGCAGCAGCAGGCTGGAGTACGCGTTGCGGACACCCCACGCGGCGGGTCCGCGGTTGTTCTGCACAATCCGGAACGCCGGGTTCTTGTCACGGGCAACGGCTATGGCATCGGCCAACGACAAGCCCGCGACCGGTGCGGTGCCGGGGGTCGCCGGTGCGCCAGGCTGCTGGGCAGCGGCGACGGTGGCGAGGGATGGTCCCATGACCAAACCAGCCACGATCAGCGCGTGTCTCATGGTGTTCCTTATTAGAGATTTGTCTGAGGTCGGAAGCGCCCCCCCCTACGGCGGGGTGCGTGAGGCGGTTTCGGCCTGCGACAGTCGGAACCTAGCGGGGGTGACCCCTACAGCAAGGTCAGGAGCCTGCCAGACGCTCCGCGCTCAACCGGCGGGAGGGGATTTGGACTCGCATCAGGCGGCCCGAGCCATCGAGCCAGAGGTGCACCGCCTCGGAGCCCCCGGTCACGCTGATATGGCGGAGCTTGCCCGCGTCCGGATTCCGCGTCGCGGACTCGAGGCCCAGGTCCTGCACTTGGACGGTTTCGCGCCGCAGCGCGCGCGGGAAGATCGCCGCGAGGCTCGTGGGGGTCGTTCGTGCCTGCCAGGCGGCGAACACATAGGTCGCAAAGACGGAATCGTCCAGCACGACGGCACGCTGGCCGGTGGGAAACTCGCGCGCGCGTTCGGTCGCTCTGGCGACGTAGCGAACCGTGAATCGACCGCGGCCAAGCTCGCCCAGCACGCGCGCGGGTTGGCGCGGATCGGCAATGTCGTACTGGAGCGTGGCGGGCATTGTATCACTGTTGATTTCCAGGATCGGAGAGAGCACGATGACTGGCCGCGCGCGATCGTAGCGGATCGTCGTGGCCAGGATCCACCCTTCGCCGCCGCGCGACAGGCGGCCGGTGCTCAACCGAAACGATTCCCGCGCCACCTCGGCGGTATCGATGCGCACCACGAGGACCCCCTCGTCCAGCAGGGTGCCCGCGCCCTGGCGCGGAGCCGCTTGCAGCAGTGTGAGGAGCAGCAGGCAGGTAATCACGCGGCTACGGCCCCCAAAACTCGCGTCGCGATACGGTCATGGATCATCTTATACAGGCGTGCGCCCTTTTCGGCTGACGCGAGCGTGGGGCGCCCCACGGAACCGGGGGACAGCGCAGGGACGGAGCCCGCCGCGCGGCGGCGATAGCGGGCCACTTGCCGTTCGGTGAGCAGGTAGTCCTGCGCCAGATCCATGTGGACCAGGTCGGGCGCAAGATGGAGCATCAACGACGTATCGAGCTCGCCGCCGTGGACAGGGCCGGACGGGTCTTCGAGATAGCCGGTGAAGTCCAGGGCGAAGATGTCGACCGTGAACACGCGCGCTCGCCGTGTGCGCAGCGTCGAGAGCGCCTCCTGGTGCGGGTCGTGGCCGTGCGCGGTGAGAATAATGAAAGCGTCCACGTCGCACTGCTCCCAGGAACCGAGCAGGTCGTTCATCCAGCGGTGCAGCGTCTTGCGGCGTACCGCGGCGTTCCCGGGGTAGGGCCGCTTGGTCGCCGTGTTCACGCCGTAGGGAACAGTGGGCGCGCGCAGGATCTGGAAGCTCGCGGAAAGATCGTCGGCGAGGCGCTCGACGATCAACGTGTCGCAACCGAGCGGCAGATGCGGCCCGTGTTGTTCGCAAGTGCCGACCGGAACCAATAGCCGCGCGTCGCGGGACAGCGCCGCGCGCACGGCGTCGGGGGTGAGAACGGACAGGTGCAGCGGCACGCTCATGTGTTGATCGCCGGTTGCCTCGCGGCCCTCGCGAGTGCGGAGTGGCTCCACCGCGAGGCGGCGTGGTGGGCCGTAGTTGCGGCGCTCGCGAGCGTGGCCGCGGTGGTTCTCGCGGCGCGGCGACCGGCACCCCGGCCCAAACTCGCGATCGCGGCGGCGCTCGCCGGTCTCGTGCTGGGGTTCTTTGTGGCGAGGGGTGCGGTGCGCGTGTGGCGCATCGAGTGCTGTTGGCCCGCCGTCCGCGAGGCCAGCGTCACCGCGACGTCGCGCGCGTTGCAGCAGTCCCTGGGCTGGGCGATTGGTGAAGCCCGCCGCCTTGCCGAGCGCGGTGCAACCGCCGGCGCGTTGCCCCGGATCCATGCGTTCGACCGGCTGCGCGAAGCCGTCGGCGGGAGGCAGTCGATCGAGCGCGGACTTGTGATTCTTCCGAACGATCCCCAGGCCGGGCCCTTCGCATGGTCGGGACGGCATCGCATGGTCCCCGCTCCTTCGCCGGACACAACCGAGCTGCAAGCGGTCATGACTCCATTCTACGCCGTGCTCGAGGCTCGCCGCCAGACGCACGGCGGGGTGTCCGTCGGCAGTGTGTTGCTGTCGACGGCGCCGGCCATCGCGGACGGCGACCGTTCCCTTGGCGCGGTGTTCGCCCGCACACACGGCGTGTCCCTGCATTTCTTCCCGGCGGGACTCGGTCCACGCGATTCGAGCGTTTTCGAGATCTGCCCGCCGCCCAGCGGCTGCGAGATCGGCGATACGCTGTTTTCCGTCCAGCTCATTCCGCCGTCGCAGGGCGACGCCAAGCTCGCGGCGCTCGCGCAAGCGGCCGGCTTCGCGCGTGTCCTGCTTGGCGTGCTGCTGATTCTGCTCCTGGTGACGGCGCCTTCTGGCCGCGCGCGCTGGGCCGTGGCGCTCGTCGCGACGTGGACGCTGTTGCGGGCGCCGCTCGGCCCGGACGTGTGGTTCTCGCCGGCCACATTCTACCGCCCGATCTGGGGGCTCATCGGAACCTCGGCCGGTTCCTTGTTCGTCACGGGGCTCCTGCTGCTGCTTGCCGCTGCGTGGGTGTGGCGCCGGGGCGTGCCGCGACGCTGGTGGAGCATCGCGGGAGCGACGGCGCTGATTCTGCTCGCGCCCTATTTGGTACGCTATTTCGGCCGCGGCATCGCGCCCCCGGCGGCCGGCGTCAGCGCGACCCTCTGGTTGTCCTGGCAGGCCGCGCTGGCGGTCACCGCGATGGCGATCATCCTGCTCGCGGCCGCGCTGGTTCGCGGTCCGACCGAGCCGACGCGCGTGCACTGGACCCTGCCGGCCGCATGCGCCTGGGGCACGCTCGCCGGCGTAGGTGGACTGTTCCTGTGGGATCCACACGGTGCCTGGCCGGAGTGGTACACGTTCTTGTGGCTGCCCGCGCTCATGGGGGCCATCATTCCGGCGCCGCGCCGCTGGGCCCTGGTAGCGACCGCGGTCGTCGGGGGAACCGCGGCGGCGCTCCTGGCATGGGGTGCCGCCGTCGAGGGCCGGCTGGCCCTCGCGACGCGCGATGCGCAGCGGTTGGGTCAGGAAGGCGATCCAGTCGCGGTCGCGTTGCTCGAGCGCATGAGCCAGGTCGTCGCCGATTCCACGCAGCCGCCGCCGCGCAGCGCCAGCGATCTGTACGCCCTGTGGGCCTCCTCGCCGCTCGTGGCCGAGGATTATCCCGCGATGCTTGCGGTGTGGGACCGCGGCGGTTTACCCATCGCCGACTTGTCGCTGGCGCAGCTCGACCTCGAGCTCGGGCTCTTGTCTACGCTCGTTCGGACCTACGCGATCGGGGAGCCCTGCATCGAGCGCCTGCCGAGAGTCCCCGGCATTCATTATCTGCTCATTGCGCCGCTCGATAACGGCACGGTGCTGACGGTCGGCGTCGGCCCGCGTTCGCGGCTCCTGCCTCCGGACCGGGTAGCGCGATTTGTCCGGGGCGATGTGGGCGTCGAGCCGCCCTATACCATCACGCTGTCGCCGACCCCCAACGCACCGCAGGTCGCAGGCGCGGCATCGGTCGAGTGGCGCCGGGACGGGTGGGCCGCGCGCGGCGAGCGGCTGGTGGACCTTCCCGGCGGCGCGCGGCACGTGCACCTGCGGGTGTCGTTGCGGGGACCGTGGGCGCTCCTGATGAGTGGGGTACTGGTGGTCACGCTCGACGTCGTGCTGCTGGCGGCGGTCTGGCTGTTCGGACTCGTCATCGCGGACGGCTGGCGGCCTCGTGTTCCGGAAGTGATCGCGAGCGTGCGCACGAGTTACCGGGCGCAGCTGACCGCGGTGCTGAGCGTGTTTCTCGTGGTGCCCTTGCTCGCCTTCGCGGCATGGAGTTTCGCGCGCCTGGCGGATGAGTCGAGCCGCGCCGGAGATCTGCTGATTCGCCAGACGCTGCGCGATGCGGCCGGCAGCGCGTTCGAGGTCGCTCAGGACCAGCCGGAGCGGATGGCGCGCTCGCTCACGGGGCTCGGTCGTACGCTCGACGCCGAGCTCTGGCTCTACCGCCGCGGCGTGCTCGTCGGTACCTCGTCCCCCGTCTTGGCGGAGCTGGGACTCGTCAATCCGTTCCTGGCGACCACCGCCTACCGCGCGACGCTCGCTGATGAGATCGAATTGACCACGGACGCGCGCGCGGCCGGCCGGCGCACCCGCATCGGATATCTGGTCCTTGGTCCGGGCGCGCCCGGCGAACAGACCGTGCTCGCCGCACCCCGCCTGCTGGACGACGAGAGCGTGCGCGAGCAACAGGGAGATCTCGTCCTCGCCCTCGTGCTTGCGACGGTGGTCGGGCTGCTGGCCGCGATGTATCTCGCGGGATTCGCGGCGCGGCAGCTCGCCAAGCCGGTCGCGGCACTGCGCGAGGCCGCGCTCGCCGTGGGACGCGGCACCGATCCGCCCGCGTTCCCGCCCGGTACGCCGCGCGAATTCGCGCCCGTGCTCAGCGCATTCGACCGCATGGTGACCGACGTGCGCCGCAGCCAGCGCGCGCTCGAAGAAGCGCGGGCCCGCACGGCGCGCGTCCTTGCGAACGTGGCCACCGGCGTGATCGCCGTGGACGACGGGCTGCGCGTGACGATGGCGAACCCCCGCGCGACGGAGCTGGTGCTGGGTGGGACGGAAACGCTCGCGCCGGGCGACGTGCTCCCGCAGGCGACCCCGTCCGACTGGACGCCGGTGTGGGACGCCGTCGCGGAATTCATCGCCGCCAATCGCGACGTGATCCAGGAGCGGGAGTTTGAGGTCCAGGGGCGGCAGATTCGGGTGCAGCTCGCGCTGCTCGGCGCCGCGCCGGACGGCTGCGTCATCGCCCTCGACGATGCCACGGCGCTGACGCGCGCCGCGCGGGTGCTCGCCTGGGGCGAGATGGCCAGGCAGGTGGCACACGAGATCAAGAATCCGCTCACGCCGATTCGGCTGGGTATTCAGCACCTGCAGCGGATCCGCGGCAAATCGCAGCCGTCCAACTTCGACGCGGCCTTGAACGAGACGTCGGAGCGCATCCTCGCCGAGATCGATCGCCTCGACGGGATCGCTCGTGCGTTCTCGCGCTTCGGAGCGCCCCAGTCTGACGCCGAGCAGCTTCCGCTCGAGCCCGTAGACCTCGCCGCGATCGCGCGCGAGGTCGTGCAGCTCTACGATCTCGGTTCGAGCCCGCGGTTCGAAGTGCGCACGGGCAATGGCGCGCCGCCTCCCGCGCTCGCGCGCAAGGATGAAGTCAAGGAAGTGCTCGTCAACCTCCTGGAGAACGCCCGCAATGCCGACGCGACGCGCGTCACCGTACAGATCGCCGCGGGCGGACGCCAGCTCGTCGTGTCGGACGACGGCCGCGGGATCGCCCCGGAGGTCCTCCCCCGCGTATTCGAGCCCACATTTTCCACTACGTCGAGCGGCGCGGGGCTTGGCCTCGCGATTTCGCGCCGGCTCGTGGAGAGCTGGGGTGGGGTGATCTCGCTGGAAAGTGAGCCGGGCAAAGGGACACGGGTCACTCTGACGCTCCAGACGGCTTCCTGAAGGCGCCCCCGGGTGACCTTCCTCACACCCGAGAATGGAAAAATCGAACACAATGTGCAAGGTTGTGGCGGCCTTTCCAAGCCTCGAGGTGCGTTTTGCGTACTTGTGTCGTCATACTCGGCGTTCTCGCGCTCGCGCTGCTCGCGCCGCGCCCGGTGCACGCGCAGTTCTCACTCGACGCGCGGCGCATCGGCATGGCCGGCGTCTCGCTCGGCCGGGACGGGAGCGCGCGACGCTACAACCCGGCCTATCGCGCCGTCGGGAATAAATCGGGGAACGGCCCGGGCCAGCCCAAGGCGACGATCCCGATCCCGCTGGGACTAATCACGTTCTTCAAGGATCACCCGCCGAGCCGCTGGAGCAACGATCCCATGTTCCATCCGGACTCGACGGCGTTCAATCCCGTCGAGCTGATGAACCTGGTGCTCAACCCGCCGCTGTTTTACGAGCTCAAGAGACCGTCCACACCGACGAACGACGTCGAGATCACAGTCGGCCGGAATCAACTCGTTATCAATCTGGGCGAGGCGCGCGTGCTGATTCCCGAGCAACGGTTCGGACTCGGGATGAACGGCCGCTTGCTCGATCTGGGAGCCAGTGTCGGGCCGGTCCACCTGGGCGTCATGGGATTCATCAACTATGAAGTCGAGTTCGCGCTCGACACCGCGCTGCGCCGCGTGCTGCGCGATACCATCCCGGTCCAGCCCGACAGCACGTACACCATTCTCACAGACGCGCTCGCGCAGACGGGGTTCATGCCGACCATCAGCTTCGCCAAGCGGCTGACCCACGGACGGGCGGCCAGCAGCGCCGATTCCCTTGAGGCGCTCGACGACGGGATCTACGTCGGCGGGGCGCTGCACTACTATCTCGGCGCGACGTACGCGCGCGGCGTCGGCCCGGCCGGCTTCACCGTCGGGAACCCGATCTTCGGCTCCTCACCCGTGGTGGCGTTCAACGGCGTGGCGCAAACATCGAACAAGCCGTGGGGGAAGGGAATCGGCGGCGACGTCGGCGTCGCGTGGATCTCCGGGCCGCTCGAGGTCGGCATTGGCGTGAACGACCTCGGCGCCGAGCTGACCTGGTCCGACACCAAGATCCAGCGCATTCAGTATGACGCGGTCGGCGATTCGATCAGTGTCACGACCGACTCGAACCACGTCAAAACGAAAACCAAGCTGCCGATCTCGTATCTCGCGAATGCCGCGATTCAGATGGGGACCGGCACGACCGTCGGCGGTGACGTGTTCAACGCCGGCCGCCATACGGTGATCCACGTCGGCGTCGAGCAGCGCTGGGGTATGTTTGCGCTGCGCGGCGGTGTGGCCCGCGATCAGCGCAAGAAGATGCAGTTCGGGTTTGGCGGCGGCATTCGGCTGGGGGCGTTCGGCATCGATGCCGGCGTCTTCACGCACAGCAACTCGCTCGGTGACGAACGCGCCATGACGTTGGCGACGTCGATCTCAGTCTATTAAGGAGCGGACTATGAAAGCTCTCGCGACCACGCTCCTGGTACTCGTCGCGGCCTGCGGTGAAGGCCGCGTAATTCTGAATGTGGACGTCCTGAGTTTCTTCTCGACGAGCGACTCGACGACGGCCTATAACGTGCCGGGCGGCATCCCCCAGGCCGATTCCAGTGTCTCGGGGATGTTCATTTTGCCTCCGGGGTTGGGAAAGTCGAGCGTCGACTCCGTCGTCGCCACTGCGGCGGCGGTCATTGAGAACACCGCCGGCTCGGGAAGCGTCCAGTTCGACGTGTTCTTTGCGAAGACCGAGGGGTCGTTGTACACGACCAGCCCGTACTTGACGGCCAACAGCGGTCCCATCGTCGGGGCTGACACGGTCTTGCTGCTGCCGCCGACCGCCGTATCCGTGGCGGATACGGTGTTCGATACCGATTCTCTGTGGGTAGGCGTTCGCGCCCGAGTCAGCACGAACCTGGGGCCGAACATGACGGGCCAGCTCCGCCTTACCACGCTCGGCCTGCGGATCGTCGTGCAAGACAAAGTGCTGTAGCGCTCAGCTGACGGTGTAGCCCTTTCCTTGCAGGCACGTCGCCATCGCCTTCTTGAACGTGGCGATCTGCTGCGCGGCCTGCTGCTGGGCCTGCGCAGCACCCTGCTGTTCAGCCTGACGCACCGCTTGTTTCTTCGCGCGGCGCCCGGCCACCGCACCCACGGCCGCGCCGACGGCGGCGCCTTCACCCGCGTCACCGGTGATCGCCCCAATCGCCGCGCCTCCCACCGCGCCGCGCGCGGCTCCACCCACTGCGGCGCCGGTCGCGGCTGAATCCATCTTCGCACCGGAGGCTCGAGCGGCGGAGTCGGTGTTCGCGGTCACTTTCGTGGGATCAATACCGGTCTGCTGATTCGCCCAGGCGTAGCACGCCTGTTCATCACCGACCTGCTGCTCCGGCGTCTGGCTCTTGGCCGGAAATACGATCAACCCGAGCGCCTTTGCCGGACTCGGCGCGGCGGCGAGGGCGGGAGCGGGCTGGGGACTGGCGGGTTGCTGTGGAAACGCCGGCCACGCGGCGAGCAATGACAGGCCGGCGGTCGCTAGCAGGGTAACACGCATTGGTACTCCTTCAGCTGAGAACGGTCGTGGACTACGGTCCAACCCGGACACTTGCGGCTCGCACCTTCTCGACGTTGCGATCCCACACCTGTTGCTGCTCGCGCGTCAGGACGGTGCGGACGCCATCGAGTGAGCGCTGCGTCAGCACTCTGTACGTGGCC
>DASTDR010000616.1:0-9132 GCA_035710265.1 Gemmatimonadales bacterium
ACGGCCCCGACAATGCTGCGTCGGGGCCGTAGTCGCAACTCTGTTCACGACGAACGCTGTGTGCTACGGTCCATCCTCGTCGCCGTCGTGATCGTCATCCTCGAATGCACGCAATGACCGGCGAATGTTCTTCTCGATGGCCCGCTGGTGTGCAGCGTTGGTCGGATCGATCACACCGCCCGTTGCGCTCGTAAACCAGCTCCCCACATCCACGTCGATGGTGAGGTTCGTGGTGCCGGCGTCGACCGTCACCGGTGCGTCGAAGTTGATCGCGCTGACGACATTCATGTTCGAAGTAAACGTAAACTCGTGATCGGCGCCCTCAGCGTCGGTGAACACGCCCGCGACCTTGACGCTGATCCCTTCGAACTCGGGATGCGCGCTCAGGAAGTCGCCCACCCCATCGTCGCCGGGCTTCACCGCGTGCAAGCGCGCCTGGAGACGCTTGTAGGTGCCGGCCGGCACAAACGCATCGAGCACGACGGTCGTGGTGCCGTCGAGCGGCAGGTCGACCAGCACGGGTCCGACCGTGAGCGGCGGGCAGTCGTCATCACTATCGTCGTCGGGTGCTTCCTCACCCTCATCCCCTTCGGCATCGTCGTCGTCGCCGGGCTCGTCCGACACCACGGCCGGCGCGCCGCTCGCATCATCCGGCTCGTCGACGTCCTCATCATCCCCGGCGCAAGCGTCGTCGTGCAGTTTGAGCCGCGACAGGACGATCTGCGCCGCCGCGATGCTCACCGATCCGCCTTCACCGCCGACGATCAGATCGGCCGTGATTCCGGTCGCCGGACGCGGCGCGGGCGCCCTGATAGCCGCTGAGACGCTGATCCGATGCATCTCGTTGGGCTCGGTGGATGCGCACGCACTGAGTGCGAACGCGGTGGGAACGACGATCAGCAAACGATGAGCGATGTCCATGCGATCTCCGAAGTGGTACGCGAAAGCTACGCGCGCGCGTCGCAATGAACAGAGTACTTCAGTGAAACACACCTGTCGTCCGGGCAAGACTCTTGTGACGTGCGTCACGCGTACGGCGAACGCGGCGAGAGCGCAATGGACCTTGGTTGGATTGCGACCGTGCCGACGCGGGGTGAAAATGCCGAACACCCAGGAGGATTCGTGATTCCAGTCGCCCGTGCGATCGCCCAGGTCGCAGCAGCAGTAGGGGTTGCCGCGTCGATCCCTGCCCCCGCCACCGCTCAACAGGTGACCGACCTCTTCAAGAAGGTCAGCCACTCCGTCGTGTTGGTACGCACGCTGGAACGTGGGTTGTCTCCGGTGCCCTCGGCCGGCCTGACCACGATTCCCGGCCTCGGCTCGGGCGTCGTGATCAGCGGCGACGGCAAGATCATGACCGCCGCGCACGTCGTGCAGGCCGCCGACCGCGTCGCGGTCCAGTTCAGCGACGGGAAACTGTATCCGGCTCACGTCGTCGCCTCGTCGCTTCGCGCCGATGTCGCATTGCTTCAGCTCGATCAATTCCCGATCGGCCTGTCCCCGGCGCCCGTGGGCGATTCCGACAGTCTCGAAATCGGAGATCAGATCATTGTGATCGGCGCTCCCTACGGCCTGGATCACAGTCTCACCGTCGGGCACGTCAGCGGTCGCATCACCGGGGGCGGGCTCGTGAGCGGCGGGCCGATGGAAATGATTCAGACTGACGCCTCGATCAATCAGGGCAACTCCGGCGGGCCCATGTTCAATATGCAGGGCGAAGTCGTCGGGATCGTCAGCCGGATCCTCACGCAATCCGGCGGCTTCGAAGGGGTGGGATTCGCCATCTCGTCCAAGGTGGCGAACCGGGTGCTGCTCGGCACCAAGTCGTTCTGGACAGGGATCGACGGCGTGCTGCTGCAGGACACGCTGGCGGCGATCTTCAACGTCCCGCAGCCGGCAGGGTTCCTCGTGCAGCAGGTCGCGCAGCGCTCACCGGCCGATCTGCTCGGGGTGAAGGCAGGAACGATCCGGGCGCGCATCGGTGGGGACGAGATGCTCGTCGGCGGCGACATCGTGTTGAACGTGGGCGGGATCGCGATCGCGCCCGACGGCGCCTCGCTCGACAGAATCGTGAATCACCTGAGCGCGCTGAAGGCCGGCGACAGCCTGAAAGTCACCGTCCTCCGCGCCGGCCGAGTGACGCGACTGGCCGCCCTGAAACCGCGCTAGTCAGCGGCTCCCACCCGAGACGAACTGCTCGAGCGGCGCGTTCACGGCATCGGGGCGCTCGAACAGCGCGAGGTGTCCGACGCCGGGCAGGATCACCAGCTTCGCACCCGGAATCGCCGCGGCCCACGCTTTGGCGCCCTGCGGATTGGCGAAGTAGTCCTGCTCCGCCTGAATGACCAGCGTGGGGGCCGTGATCGAGCGAGCCGCGTTGGTGAGGTCCCATGAGCCGAACGCGCTGCTGAGATTGCCGAGCCAGGTCAGCGCCGCATCGAGGTTCTCATTCGGCACGGCGCACCAGGTCGGATCGAGCCGCGAGACAGCCGCGCGATCACCCACGAACCAGCCGCCGCTGGCCTTCCAAAACAGCCGGCACATCGCTTCGCGATCGCCGCCGCTCTCCCGGAGGCGCATGAGCTCGCGCTGCGCGGTCGAGTCGATCCGCGTCGTCCGCTCGGCCGGTCTGTAGCTGCTTTGGATCTCCGCGGTCGGCGCGATCGGGTTGATCAACACCAGGCGGGAGACGCGGTCGGCGTGCGCCGAGGCATACGCGGCGGTCACGAGCCCGTTCACCGAGATGCCCACCAGGCTCATTTTCTCGACGCGGAAGAACTTGCGCAGCGCCTCGAGGTCGGAGACGATCGAGTCCATCACGATGCGCGACGCGCTCGCCGAATCGGAGCGGCCCCGGCCCAGCAGGTCGTAGAAGATGACCGTGTGATTGCGCGCCAGCGGCGCGAGCGCCGAGGACCAGAACACCGCGCCAGGAACGACGACCGTATCGCCGCGTCCCTGCACGTCGTAGTACAGCCGGCCGCCGGACGCCAGCGGGACGAACCCCTTCCCCGTCCCCGGCTTTTCCTGCGCGGCACAGGCGGTGGAGAGTGCGGCCACGAACACCAGTAGCGACATGGACGGGCGGCGCATGCGATCCTCGGATTCGAAGGTGGCGGCCTTGATCCTCTTGCCGTTCAGGGACGCGGGGTATTGGGCTTTGGTATCACGCCCTTACTGCGGCGTCTGCAACGGCTTCTTGCTCCGCTCATAGAACTCGTTCTGCAGCCGGAGGCTCTCCGCATCGGCCTTCACCGCGCGGATCGCCTGCACGACCCCGTTGATCCAGTTGCGGGCCGCGAACTCGCCCAGTTCGCGCGATGCCACGGCGCCTTCGCCGGCATAGTGATTGGGGAACCGCGCATACCACCAGATGCCGGTGTAGAGCCCTTCGGGCAGCTTGAGCCGCGCGAGATCGGCGCCCGATTCCTGCGTCGCCCGGTCCAGGTGCACGAGGTCGGGGCGCGCAATCAGGCTCAGCGACGTCTCTCCCTCACCGGCATGCATGTCGGTAGCGGGATTCGATCTGCGGCGCGGCTCCCCGGCCCCGCTGCGCATGATTCCGATCGTGTACACGACATAATCGTGTGGGGCTTCGAGCTGGGTTTGAGCAAAGAACGGCAGCAGGCTGTTGTTGCCACCATGGCCGTTGACGATGATGACTTTCTTGCAGCCGTTGCGGGCCATCTCGTCGGTCGTTTCCTGCAGCAGCTGCAGCTGGAGCCCGCGGCTGTACGCCACGGTACCCGGCTCGTGCTTGGCCTCGAAGATCTGGCCGAAGTAGTACTCGGGAAAGACGATCGCGTACTCCTGCTGCGCGGCATTGGTGGCGACGTAGCGGACGTTGAGCAGATCGTTCCCCAGCGGCAGATGGGGTCCGTGCTTCTCCATGACGCCGAACGGCAGCAGGCACGTCCCCTGCGCGCGCGCGACGGCGTCGCGAAACTCCGCCGCGGAGAGCTCGGCCCAGTGGACCGAGAGTTTCGCCTGGTTTGCGGGACCCTGAAGCAGAAGCAACAGTAGTGCTGGATACACGGGTAGCTCCGGTGAGTGCGCACCGGGATTTTGGGCGTGGAACTGCCAGGCGGCAAGCGCTACGGGTTTACGGTAATCGTCGCGCTGGCGCTGTGCGTTTCGTGGCTCGCGGTGATCGTCGCGCTGCCCGACGCCATGGCCCGGATCTGACCCGTGGAGAGCACGGTCACGATCCCGTTGTCGCTGGAGGTCCACGAGATCGGCCGGCCCACGAGCACCGCACCGCTCGAGTCGGTCAGCGTCGCACGCAGTCTCGAGGTATCCCCGACCACGAGCGTGACATTCGTCGGCGAGACCGAGATTCCGCTGACGGGCACGACCGTATTCGTGACGGTGAAGCTCGCGGTGTCGGCGGGCGCACCCGTGGCCGTCGTGACGATGAGCAAGTAGCTACCCGGCGTCGGCGGCGCCTGGTAGGTAACTCTGCGAATATTGCCGACGATGGCGTTGCCGGTGATAACGCCGCCTGTCGTAGACCAGAGCAGCTGCTCCGTGCCCCCGCTGTCACCACGCGACGTGGTAACGGCGATCTGCAGATCCGCCGATTGGGAGCCCAGCAGCGTGAATCGACCGGGCGTCACATCGATACGTTCGATTCGGACCACGACGGGACCCGCGCTCGTCAGATTGCAGCCGAGGACGAGCAGCGTTCCCGCGACCAGCAGCCCCGGCGTGATCCGCGCCAGCCGGCGCGAGCGCTTGAACGCGACGTTCATGACCTGATCCCCCCAAAAAAAACGGCCGCCAGCGGAGTTCTCGTGCTGGCGGCCAGGCGAGCAAGGCGGTCACCCCGCCGTAGCCCCGTGGCTCTGCGTCGCCGTCTTTCGACGGGTTTGCTCTGAGCAGCAGAGCCAAAATGAAGAGCGGGTAGCGGATTCGGGCGTGACTGGCGTCACCACTGAGCACAAAAAAGCGTATCGTATGCCGCCGGAATGGCACCCATCGGGATCCTGCTCGCTCTCGCGCTGGCTCAACAGACCCAGGCTGGCGGCGCCGTCACCGTCACCAATAAGGGCATTTCCCTCATTCCCGCCCTCACGCTGGGGAAGCCGGCCGCGATCTTCGATGTCGCGATAACCAATGGTGCTTTCGGGTTCGAGCCGCAGTTCAGATTCGGGCTCGACGGAAAACCCTGGTCCTTCATCTTCTGGGGGCGCTACCGGCCGCTTCGCACCGGACGATTACGCCTGACGATCGGCGCCCATCCTTCCTTCACCTTCAGGACAGTCAACGACGCCATCGTCACCCGACGGTATCTCGCGGGCGACGTGTTTCCCAGCTACTTCCTCACGACGCACCTGAGCGTCGGTCCCTACTATTTCTACGCGCACGGCCTGGATCCGGCAGCGTTCCAGCACACTCATTTCGCCGGCGCACGCGCGTACCTGACCAATGTCGCAGTCCCCGGTCAGTTCGTCCTGCACTTCGCACCGCAGCTGTACTACTTGTGGATGGATCGCGAAGACGGCGTTTACGTGACTTCCGTGTTGACGCTCGGCCATCGCAAGCTTCCGTTTGCCGTGTCGACGCTCGTGAACTCGCCGATTCGGAGCAGCATCGCGGGTGGTCAGGAGTTTCTCTGGAATCTGAGCCTGACCTACGCCATGCGGTGAGTCGCGGATAGCAGCCTTGGAGCGCGTCGAGCCAATGCCGGGAAGCGGGTCACCGACGTGTAGCGCCGGTACCACACCGAGCGCGGCGATTGGACGTGAGCTTGGTCACGGGGATCGGATTGGGCGAATCATTACAGTAGAAGCGGCCGCGCCCTGTGAGGAGACACCGATGACCGCCACGATCCCGGTTCCGGCGAAGCGGGCCGATCTCACCGTTGCCATTACGCTGTTGCTCCTCGCCGAGGCGACGTTCTTCTTCACCTTTGTATTCGTGATCGGTCCGTTTGCGCTACCGATCCGGCTGGTGCCGCTCGCCGTGGTGCTGGTCCTGTGTGTGGCGTTCTATCGCGGCAGCAGTTGGGCACGCTGGGCCCTGCTCGTACCGGTCGCGTACCGCGTGTGGCGGGTGATACTCCTGATCGCCGCCGCCTGGGGGCTCGGGAGAACCGGCATCGCCCTGTTTCTTTCGTTCATCATCGTGGCCGAGCTGTTTGCGGCGTTCATTTTGATCGACAGCTACCTGGTCCGGCGAGTCCCCCCCCCACGATGAGCATGACCGCGCCCAGCGCGGTTCAGGACGCGCGCGGTCAGGGCACCAGCTTGCGCCTACCGCATCGGCACCGGCGCGGGGAGCTTGTCGGCAAACCTCCAGGGCCCCGCGCCGTCGCGCGTCAGCGTCAGGTTCGCGAGCCGCGCCCGCACCATCGCAATCGGCATCGGCCCGCCCTGCAGGACCGCGTCATGGAACTCTCGGTCCGTCATTTTCCGGGTGTCGACGAGCTCGGCGTGGAGCGCGCGCAGTTGCAGCCCGCCGATCATGTACGCCGCCTGGTACAGCGGTGAGTAGGCGCCGCTAAACGAGCGCCTGACTTCGCCCTCGGCGTTGGCGCGCTCGAACCCGACCGTGTCGACGAGGAATTGAATCGCCTGCTCGGGGGTCATCTTCCCGAGATGGAAGTTGAGTGAGAAGATGATGCGGGCGCTGCGATGCATACGCCAGAACAGCGCGCCCACGCGGTCCTCCGGCGATGCGTGAAAGCCGTGATCCCACAGGAACATCTCCCAGTAGAGCGATTGGCCCTCGTTCCAGAACGGCGTGGCAAACAGCCGGCGATGGGAGTTGTAGCGGGCCGCCATGAAGCCCTGGAGGTGATGCCCCGGATTGAGCTCGTGGAACACCGTCGCATGGGAGAAATGCGGGTTGTTGCCGCGCATGCTCATCAACTTCTCCGCGTCGGTCATGTCGGCGGTGGGATACGATACCTGAATCGTCTCGCCGCCGAGGAAGAACGGCGACACGCGCTGGCGCTCGGGCGAAATCATCTCCATGCGCCAATCCTCGCGCGCGAGCGGCGGAATCGTGACCCAGTCGTGCTGATCGAAGAACGCCTCGGCCGCCCGGGCGAGATCGCGCACCAGATCGGTCTGACGGCCCGGATCGACGTAGGTGTTCTTCACCTTTTCCATCGCCGCCTTCCAATCGTCGCCCAGCCCCATCGCCCGCGCCGCCTTCTTGACCTCGGCCAGGCTGAACGCGTACTCGCGCTCGGCGATCGCGATCAACTCCTGCGGCGTGTAGGGGATCATCTCGTGATCGAGATCTTCCTTGAGCCCGCCGGCTCCGATCGGCTCGCCCACGATGGGGCCGGTGTTGGCATCCGAGCCCGGCTTCATCCCGACCACGCGTTCCCGCAGCGTGCGGGCGTACTTCGTGAGCGCTTCGTCGAGCTTGCGGGCGGGATCCTTCACCCACCACGAGAACACGGGATCGTAGCCGTCGTAGTAGCGAAACCAGTTCCCCACCACCGTGCGCAAGTCGTCCAGGTCCTCGGCCGCGCGATTGGCGACGGTCCTCGTCACCTTGGGGCGCGCCGCCGAGTCGCGCGCGGACGGCTCGAACAGCGCGCGCAGACTGTCCGCTTCCTGGGTGGCCTGCGCGAGCACGCGCGCCGCGGCGGGCGGATCAATGGTCGTGAGATTGCGTCGTGCATCCTGGAGCGCGAGCAGGCGATCGGCAAACGGCAGCAGCAGCGCTTCCTTGAGCCGCATCGTGTCGCGCCGTTGCATCAGCGCAAGCTGGTGCCGCAGGTAGCGCGCGAGCAGCACGTAATCGACCTTGCCCTCCTGGGACAGCTTGTCGAAGTCCACCGCTCGCAATCGGGTCTGCCAGCCGGTGTAGAGCGCGCGCATGCGCCGGCGCTGGTCGGGCGAGTCGTCCGCGTCGTAGCGGCGGTTCAATACGTTGCGATCGGTGGTGAAGCGGTCGACGACGTCGGCCAGCTCGCTGCCAGGTTGCCCGATGAGCGGGGCCAGGACGGGCACCGCCTCCAGGGAATCGGGGCGGGGGGGCGTCTGTGCCTGAGCAGTGGAGGTCGCCAGAGACACAAAGACAGCGAGCAGGAAGAGTCGGGACATGGTCTGGTCAGGGTTTGGGCGAGGAGATGATAGCTCCAAATACCTCGGGCAACCATTTGCGGGATTGGAGGGATTAATATCCGGGCGAGCGCCGGCGACATCCCCGTGCTCGAGGCGCTGCTCGCGCACGGTGCCAACGTCGATCAGGCCTGGGCGAGCGACGGCTCGACCGCGCTCTACGCGACATGCTCGCGGCGGGGTTCGATCCAAATCGCCCCGATTCGATGCGGGATCCCCGATCGAGTGGCAGGTGCCGCAACCGGAGCCCGCGGAGGGGATCGCCGAGATTGTCGATATTTGGACCCGTCAATCGTCGCGGAAGTGAACCCATAAGGAGAGAACGATGCTTCAGACTGCCGTAATCGCCCTGAGCCTGGTGGTTGTCACTACGATCTCCGGGGCCGCCCAGGCCCCCCCCCCGACCGGCCAGCGCGTCAAGGTCAACGGGATGCAGATGTACTACGAAGTGTCAGGTAAAGGCGAACCCCTGGTCGTCCTGCACGGCGCCTATATGAGCATCCCGGCGATGGGCGCGATCATTCCCGAGCTCGCGAAGACGCATCGAGTCTACGCCATCGAGCAGCAGGGACACGGCCGCACGACCGACCTCGACCGGCCCATCACCTACCAGAGTCTGGCGGACGATGCGGCCGCATTCATGGACGCGGTGGGGCTCAAGAACGCCGATGTGTTCGGATACTCGATGGGCGCCGCCGCGGGACTGCAGCTCGCGATCCGGCATCCCGCCAAGGTCAATCGTCTGGTCGTAGCTTCCGCCGGGTACGACGCGCGCGGGTTTCAGCCCGAGTTCACCGCGATGATCCCGCAGATGAGCGTGGAAATGTTTCCCCCGATGCTCGAGCAGGAATACAAGAAGCTCGCCCCGAATCCGAACGGATTCCGCGCGCTCGCCACCAAGCTGATCCAGCTTGAGAAGGAGCCGATGGCGTGGGAGGCGGACGTTAAGGCGCTGAAAACACCGGTGCTGATCATCGCCGGCGATGCCGACGTGATCACGCTCGAGCATGCCGTCGCCATGTTCCGGCTGCTCGGCGGCGGCGTGATGGGT
>DASTDR010000617.1:0-19020 GCA_035710265.1 Gemmatimonadales bacterium
GAACCAGTCCACGCCGTCGTAGCCCCAGCCGAACGCGCCGGTGAACTCCGCCACGGGCATGACTTCGACGACGGTGATCCCCAGCTCGACGAGATGGGGCAGTCGCTCGAGCGCCGCACCGTAGGTCCCCTGGGGCGTGAATGTCCCGATATGCAGCTCGTAGACGATCTGCCTGCCCGGTTCGATCCCGCGCCACGCCCCGTCCGTCCACTGGAAGGCGAACGGGTCGACAACCTGCGATGCCCCGTGCGGTCCGTCAGGCTGAAATCGTGACGCAGGATCGGGAACGCTCGTGTCGCCATCGAGCCTGAAGCGGTACCGGCTGCCGGCGCCAAGATCGGGGACGAATCCTTCGAAATACCCCTGCCCGTCGCCGTCGAGCGCCGCGTGCGCGGCGTTGCACTCCACGTCGACGCGCTGGCGTTTAGGCGCCCAGACGCGAAAGTGAACGCCCCCCGAGGTCGGTTCAGCGCCAATCGGGAGGCGTCGCGTGATCCCACGCGGGATGCTGATAGTCACCGTGTCTATCTAATGAACAGCCCTGCTCAGCGCCAATAGTCCCACGGCGATGCCGACGATCGTTGCGGTCAAACGCAGGGCATCTACACCCCGACCAGGTCGGGTCGAGCCAACCACGATCTGGTCGCCGTCGCGCACCCCGATGACGTCGAGATCGGTATCGAACGCCGTGCCTTGCCAGAACGCCTTCCCATTCCGCGCGATCGTTACTTGGTTCTCTTGCGCGAATTGGGTCGTGCCGCCGGCGGCCATCAGCGCGTCCGCGAGCTGTGCATCAGCCGGTACAGCGTAAACCCCGCCGCGGGTGACTTCACCCTGCACCGCAATGCGAATCAGCGGCTGCGCTCGCACGATGGGGTTGTTCTTGAAGCGGCCGATATACTCGGTCATCTTCGTCTGCAACTCCGAGCGCAACACGCCCTTGAGCGACAGCGCGCCCGTTGTGGGGGGCGGTAGGATCAGCTCTGCGCCGCTGCCAACCGTGAATGTGTCGGTGAGCGTCGATTCCGCCTGAACCATCAGGGCAATACGATCACCCCGGCGGAAGTCGCCCTCGCTCAGGCGAGTCTTGATTTGTAGGGCGACATTCGACGCGCCGGCGCTGCTGAGCGCCGCCTGCAGCTCTTCGCGCGTTGCCAGAGGACGATCCGCGACCTTGCGGGCATCCTTATCCTGCGCCACAAGGGAGCTTGAGCTGAGTAGTGCCCAAATCCCGAGTCCCAAAGCCCTAATCCCTCTCATGTCCGGCCTCCCAAAATACTCGGCAGTGCTTCCCTGGTCGGACCTTCATCGTCCACCAGCTCGTATTCAGCCGAGGAGTACATGTAGTAGCGGTACACACCGCTCGAGCGCACGTCGTTGAGCACGGCACCGATGACCCGCACCGGCAGCGCGTTGAGCACTTCGAGCTTTGTGGACGCGAGGTTGATGTCCGACTGTCCCGTGCGCAGCACCAGCAGCAGGTTCTCGGTCAACGTGCCGAGCACGAGCGGGTCCGCACCGGCACCCAGCGGCGGGCTGTCCATGATCACGACGTCGTACGTCGAGCGCAGCTTGACCATCAGGTCGCGCATGTTCTGCGACAACAGCCGCTCCGGCGCGCGCTGCATCCGCGTGCCCGAGCTCAGGAACGAAAGCCCGGGATACGAGGTCTGCCGCAGTGCCTGCTCGAGCGGGACCCTCCCGGCCACCACATCGGTGAGTCCGGGCGTCGACGGCGTTTTCAGCGCCTTGTGCTGCACCCCGCGCCGGGTGTCGCCGTCCACCAGCAGCGTGCGGTAGCCGGCATCCGCGAACGACAGCGCGAGGTTCAGCGACACGAACGACTTGCCGTCGCCGATCCCCGGGCTCGTAACCGTGAGGGCGAGCGGACCGTCACCCGAATGCGCGTGCAACACGCGCAGCCGAAGTCCCCGCAGCGCTTCGATCACCTGCGAGGGCCCGTCACCACCGGCGCCCAGGCGCCAGCTGACGTGCGGTACCGCGCCGAGGATCTGGAGCTGCATCCGCCCGGTGATCTGTTCGGGATAGCGGACCTTCGGGTCCATCTTGTCGCGAAGATTGACGCCGACGGCGGCCACGCCGAAGCTCGCCATCATAGCGAGCAGGATGAGAAGCGGGCCGTAGTCGCTCGCCGGCCGGCGCGGTGCGACGGCCGGATCGAGCACGCGGACGTCGGGCAGGCTGCTCACCAATCCCAGCTTGGCCGTGGAGTATTCCTTATCCACCCGGGCGAATTGCTCCTCGGCCATCCGCTGCTCGCGCACCAGACGATCCTGCTCCATGGCGAGGTTCGGCGCCGCCCGGAGCTGTCCCACCGCGGCGTCCACGCGCGGCCTGGTCACCTCGGCAACTTCGCTGATGTCCTGCGCCAGAAACCGGGCCAGGGACGGAATCTGCTGGTGCTCCAGGGTCGCCAGGTCGGCCTGCAGCTGCTTGACCGGCGCGGCCTCTTCCGTGTACTGCAGCCGCAACCCGCGGAGCTCCGCCTGCTTTTTGCCGAGATCCGCCAGGGCGCTCTGCATCACCGGGGACTTCTGAACCGATGGGATGCTGTTCCACAGCTCGACCGACACCGACCCCGTCGTGGCGCGGGACGCGAGCTGCAGGATCTGCGCGCGATCGCGGCGGCGTTGCTCATTCTCTTCGCGCAACTGCGACGCCACGCCGCTCCCCTCGACGCTCAGGCCACCGCCCGGTGCCTGCATGATCATCGGGCGATCCGCCGTACGGACACGGAATTCGCGCAGCGCTTCCTCCGCCTCCATCAGCGTTTGTTTCGCGTGCGTGTATTGCTCATCCAGGACCGTCGCCAGCTCTTCGTATCTCGTCCGCTTCATGTCGGTCCGGACCGCAACGATGCGCTCCGTGATCGTATTGAGCGTCGCGGCAGTCCCGGCGGCGTTGCCGCCCTTGAGCTGGAGGCGCAAGAAGTTGCCGGCAGGATCGAGGCGCGCCTTGATGTTACCCGCCAGGGCGGCGGCCGCGTCGGGAATGGCACGCACCGTGAAGTTGATCGTGGTGCCCGGCTTCAGCATTGCAGCCGTCGGGGTCCATTCGAACCCCGCGTTGTCCCCCACCGGCTGGCCGACGCGGCCTCGTTGCACGACCGTTCCGTCTTCCAGCTCCAGCCGCCAGGCACGGCCGTTCTTGTCCACGGCGAGCCGGTACTTGCCGGGGATGACCTTGGCGCCGACATCGAACGTGGCGAGCGCCGCTGAATCCGCTGCCGTCATCGGCGTCACAAACAAGCGCCGCTGCCGGACGACGGTGTCGAGGACGGCGTTCGACGTCACCAACTCCAGCCAGCCGCGATCTCCGAGCAGCTGCTGGTCGTTCTCCCCACCGCGGTCGCGAATGTTGGCGACATCGACCCACAGAATCGCTTTCGCGGTATAGCGCGGATCGAGAAAGCCGGTCGCGATGATGCCCGCCAGCGTGCCGAGCACGGTCACGGTCAGCACGAGCCACTTGTGGCGGAGTATCGAACCGAGGTAGCGCTGCCAGTCGCTTTGCTCCCGCGCCGCCAACGGTGGAGGCAGCGGGTGCGCCAAGCTCTTCATCCGAAATTCGTCGAGGGCGGTCGACTCGGACCGCAGAACCGGAATCCCGGCCTTCTCTCCATCATGTCCTGACATCGCGCGTGGCTCCTTGGGCGTCATGGGCGTCTGGACGTTGGGACGTCTAGACGACTAGCTCCGCCACGCAAGCTCGGTGCCGTGCGCCGTCACGCAGTTAACCCCACAGCGGTCAGCACGTTGCGCCCTGTTGCGTAGCAAGCGCGGGACGCATCGCGCTCCGTACTGAGGCGCTCGGCGCTCCACCGAGCACGACCCTACTGAGCACGGAAGGTGCATTACGGGGCGGCACAGCCCAACGCGGAGTTCTTGTTTCCATGCCCATCGATGTTTTCTCGCGCCTGCGCCCGTACCGACGCGCCCTCTCAATCGCCGGGCACTTGGCGCTCGTGTCCTTCGCCTATTTCCTCGCGTACGCGTTGCGCTTCGACTTGCAAGTCCCTCCGGAGCAACTGCGCAACTACGCAGCCACGCTGCCCTACCTGCTCGCGATCCGGGTGCTGCTGTTCCACCGCTTCGGCCTGTTTCGCGGCTACTGGCATCTCGTCGGTGTGCGTGATCTGCGGCAGCTCGTCGCGGCCACCACGCTCAGCACGCTCGGCTTCGTCGGCCTGCTGTTGTTTGTCGGACGCCTCGGTACGATGCCGCTCGTGGTCCCCGCGCTGGACTGGCTCATCCTCATTACCCTGGCCGGCGGCGCCCGCTTTCTCGCGCGTTGGGTCAAGGAGGAGCCGTTCCGCCGTCCGAGCCGCGATCAGCGCGGGCTGCTGCGCTGGATCAAGGAAGAGCCGTTCCGCCGCCGCCAACGCCGCCGCGGCCGGCCCACGATCATCATCGGCGCCGGCGTCGCGGGCGAGCGATTGCTGCGCCAGCTCCAACATGATCCCCGCCATCCGCTGAACGTCGTCGGGATCGTCGACGACGACACCAATAAGCATGGCCGGATGCTGCACGGGGTCTCCGTGCTCGGCGGCGCCGACGAGCTGCGCCGCTACGTCGCGATGCATGGCGCCCAGCAGATCGTCATCGCGATTCCCTCGGCGACACCCGATCAGGTGCGCCGCCTTGTGGCGCGCGCCGCCGAGACCGGTGTGGCGATCAAGATTCTGCCGCCGCAGGTGGATTTGCTGTCGCCGGACGAGCCGCAGATCAAGCAATTGCGCGACGTGCAGGTCGAAGACCTGCTGGGCCGCGACCAGGTGCAGCTCGACCTCAAGGACGTCGCCCCCGAGCTCGCCGGCAAAGTCATCCTCGTCACGGGCGCGGGCGGCTCGATCGGCTCGGAGCTCGTGCGGCAGATCGCGCGCTTCAACCCGCGCCGCCTGCTGCTGCTCGATCGTGCCGAGAGCCCGCTCTACTTCATTTGTCACGAGATCTCCGAGGAGCATCCGGCGATCGACGTCGTCCCGGTGCTGGCGAGCGTCACGAATGCCGCCCGCCTCGACCGGATGTTCGAGACCTATCGCCCCGACTCCGTGTTCCACGCCGCGGCCTACAAACACGTGCCGATGCTCGAGTGGAACATGATCGAGGGCGTGTGGAACAACGTCGTCGGGACGCTGCGGCTGGCGCAGTCGGCCGCGCGGGTCGGGACCAAGAAGTTCGTGCTGATTTCCACCGACAAGGCGGTCAACCCGTCCAGCATCCTGGGTGCGACCAAGCGGGTTGCCGAGCATATCGTGCGCGAGTTGCCGTCCCTGCGCGCGTCCGCAACCGATTTCCGCGTCGTGCGATTCGGGAACGTGCTTGGGTCGGACGGGAGTGTCGTGCCCCTGTTCAAGAAGCAGATCGCCGGGGGCGGGCCGGTGACGGTCACGCATCCCGAAATGAAGCGTTTCCTGATGACGATTCCGGAGGCGGCGCAGCTGGTACTGGAAGCCGCGGCGCTGCCCGAGGCCGCTGGGCGGATCGCGGTCCTCGAAATGGGCACGCAGGTCCGGATTCTCGAGCTCGCCGAGCAGTTGATTCGCCTTTCGGGGCTCGTGCCCTACCACGACGTGCAAATCGTCTTCACCGGCCTGCGGCCGGGCGAGAAGCTCGAAGAGGAGCTCGTCGCCCCGAACGAAACGCTCAACCCGACGTCGATCGAGAAGATCCGTGTCGTCGCCGGCAACGGCGCGGGCGGCGCCACGCTGGCGCGCCAGCTCCGGTCGCTGATCTCCGTCACGAGCGAGGGTGACGAGCGCGCGATGGTCCGTGCGCTCTCCGCCATCGTGACCGAGTACCAGCCCGAGCGCCTCGAGCTGGTCGGTCAGTCCGCGGCAGCGCGGAGAAACGGCAACGGCAACGGGCATCGGACGCGCCACACCAACGGCAACGGCGCATCCCGGCGCAGGCTCCGGCGCTCGGCGGTCGTGAGCGAGCTGGCCCGGACGCCCTCCGTCCAATCGCTCGGGGTAGATCCCCTGCTCGCGCCCAACCCGCCGATCGTGCCGCCCGGCGGCGCGGTCGCCGGCGGAGGCAACGGGCAATGACCGATACCGTTGCGCGCCCGGCACGCCGCCGGGACTTCCTGCCGTTCAGTCCGCCGCTCGTGGAACAGGAAGAGATCCAGGAGGTGATCGAGACGCTGCGGTCGCCCTGGATCACGACCGGACCGAGGACCAAGCGCTTCGAAGAGGAATTCTCCGCGTATCTGAAAGCCCCGGGCGCGCTCGCGCTCAACTCCTGCACGGCGGCGATGCACGTGGCGCTCGCCTGTCTCGATCTGCGCCCGGGCGACGAAGTCATCACGACGCCGCTGACGTTCACCGCCACGGTCAACGTGATCGAGCACGTGGGCGCGCGGCCGGTGCTCGTCGACATCGAGCCCGACACGCTCAATATCGATCCGGTCAAGGTCGAAGCCGCGATCACCGCTCGGACCCGCGTGCTGCTGCCGGTGCATTACTCCGGGCATCCCGTCGAGCTCGACGTGCTGGAGGGACTCGCGCGCAAGCGAGGCCTGGCGCTGATCGAAGACGCGGCGCACGCGCTGCCGGCCGCGTTCCGCGGGCGCCCCATCGGCTCGGGCCCGAATCCCGTGGCCTTCAGCTTCTACGCGACCAAGAACCTCACGACGGCGGAAGGCGGGATGCTCACCGCTGACCCCTCGTTCCTGGAGCGCGCCCGGATCCTGGCGCTGCACGGGATGAGCCGGGACGCGTGGAAGCGCTATGAAAAAGGCGGGAGCTGGCGCTACGAGGTCGTCGCGCCCGGGTTCAAGTACAACCTCACCGACATCGCTTCCGCGATCGGCCTGTGGCAGCTGCGCAAGCTCGAGCGGTTTCACCGCCGCCGGCTCGAAATCGTGGAGGCGTATACGCGCGCATTCGGCGCCGAGGCCGCGCTCGAGCCGCCGGTGCAGCGCGCCCATGTGAGTCACGCCTGGCATCTCTACGTGCTGCGGCTGCGCCCGAAAGCGCTGAGCATCGGCCGCGATCAGTTCATCGATGAGCTGACGAAGCGCAACATCGGCACGTCCGTGCACTTCATCCCGATTCACCTGCATCCGTACTACTGCAAGAAATACGGGTACGTGGCGAGCGACTTCCCGGTGGCGTTTTCGAACTTCGAGCGTCTGTTGAGCCTGCCTCTGCACCCCGGACTCACCGATCAGGACGTCGCCGACGTCATCGAAGCGGTGCTGGACGTTGCGCAGACCTACCGCCGGTGAAATTCGCGTGGGTCGGGTTTCACGCTGAAGGTCTGGCGGCGCTCCAGGCGTTGCTGGCCGCCGGCGCGCCGATTGCCGCGGTCCTCACGCTCAAGCCGGAGCTCGCGGCCAAGCGGAGCGGCGGAGTGGATTACACACCGGTGTGCAGCCGGCACAATGTGCCGCTGCATTTCATCGCCGGGATCAACGAGCCGGACGCCGCGCAGATCCTGAAGGACCTCGCGCCGGACGTGATCTTCGTGATCGGCTGGCATCAGATCGTGCGGCCGCCGGTGATGAAACTCGCCCGGCTCGGCTTGATCGGCGCACACGCCTCGGTCCTGCCGCACAACCGCGGCAGCGCGCCGATCAACTGGACCATCATTCGCGGCGAGCGCGAGAGCGGCAACACGCTCATGTGGCTCGCCGAGGGTGTGGACGAGGGCGACATCATCGCCCAGCGCTCGTTTCCGGTCACGCCCTACGACACCTGCGCCACGCTGTATGCACAGGTCGCCGCGAGCAATCGTGACATGCTGCTCGACGTCCTGCCGCAGCTCCTGGCCGGCGAGCGGCCGGGCCGCCCCCAGGAACACGGCGACGAGCCGATTCTGCCGCGCCGCCGGCCTGCCGACGGCCGCATCCCGTGGGACTGCCCCGCCCGCACGGTCTACGACTTCGTGCGGGCGCTGACCCGTCCCTACCCCGGCGCGTTCAGCTCACTCGAAGGCAAGCAGTGGTGGCTCTGGGAGGCGGCGTTGCCGCCCGATCGCGGCCCGGTTGGCGTGCCGGGCGAAGTGCTCGGCCCGGTCGTCAGTCCGGCGCCCGAGGCCTGCGGCCAGCTCGTGGCCTGCGGCACGGGAACCGTGGTGCTGCTCGAGCTCGAGGACGAAGCGGGCACACGGCTCCGTGGCCAGGCGCTCAGCGAGCAGCAGTGGACGGGAAAGCGATTCGACGCTGGGAGTTTGGAGCAGCGATCCGGGGGAACCGCATGACGCGGCGTGTCCTGGTCATCGCCGCGCACCCCGACGACGAGCTGCTCGGGTGCGGCGGCACCGTCGCACTGCACACGAAGCGCGGCGACGAGGTGACGTCGGTGATCGTGTGCGAAGGCGAGTCGCTGCGCTACGGCCAGCAAGGCGTCGGGCAGCCGGAGCACATCCGCAAGGCTGCCGCGACGCTCGGCGTGAACGACGTGCGGCCGCTCGGTTTCCCCGATCAGCGACTCGATACCATGCCGCTCACCGAGATCATCAATCCGCTCGACGCAATTGTGAAAGAGGTGCAGCCGCAGATCGTGTACTGCCAGTGGGGCGGCGACATCAATCGCGACCATCACCTGCTGTTCCAGGCCACGCTGGTCGCGACACGCCCGACCGCCTGCTGGGTCCGTGCCGTGTACGCGTTCGACACCGCGAGCAGCACGGAATGGGCCTATCCACGGACGTTCAGCGCCGACACGTGGGTGGATATCTCCGCCACGCTCGAAACCAAGCTGGCCGCGATGGCCTGCTATACCAGCGAGCTCCGTCCCTATCCGCATCCGCGCTCACTCGAAGCGTTGCGCCACCGGGCCCTGGCCTGGGGCAATCAGCAGTGTCTCGAAGCCGCGGAAGTCTTCATGACCGTTCGCAGAACTCTGCAACATGATGAAACGCCTTTTTGATATCGTCTGCGCGGCCGCGGCACTCGTCGCGACCGCGCCGCTTATCGGCCTTGCTGCCATCGGCATCAAGCTGACCGACCCCGGGCCCGTGTTCTATCGCGCCCGGCGCGTCGGGTATCTGGGCCGGCAATTCACGATGTACAAGCTGAGGACGATGAAAGACCGGGAAGGGGGAAGCGGGAAGCCGGAAGGCGCCCGCATCACCGGACACGGGGACGATCGAATCACGCCGATCGGGAAAATCCTGCGGCGCACGAAGATCGACGAGCTGCCGCAGCTGTTCAACGTGCTGCGCGGCGACATGTCGATCGTCGGCCCGCGGCCCGAGGACCCCGCGATCGTGCAGCAGCACTACAGCTCGCCCGATCTCGAAACACTCGGCGTAAAGCCCGGCCTCGCGAGTCCCGGCAGCCTCTATCAGTTCACCACCGGTGACGTGCTGCTGCACCCGGAAGATCCGGAAGCGCACTACGTCGACAAGCTGCTCAAGACGAAGCTCGCCCTCGATCGCGTCTATATCCAACGCGCGTCGCTGCGCTCCGACCTCAAGATGATCGCCCGCACGCTGTGGACGATCGGCGCGGTCGCGGTGGGACGCAGACAATTCAAGGCGCCACCGGAAATGACGGCGGCACGGCGGTTGCTCGGAGAGGACGGATCATGAGCGCCGTCATGCGCATTCGCGAAGCCAACGCGGACGAAGTGCAGAACTGGGACGCGATCGTCCGTCGATTCCCCAATTATCGCCTGCCGCACACGCGCGCCTGGCTCGACGCGCTGGTGGCGACCAACGCCGGGCAGCCGCTGTGGCTCCTGCTCGAAGATGATGCCGGCCTCGTCGGCGCCTGCCCCGGACTGATCGTCAAGGTCGGCCGCTGGAAACTGTTCGGCTCGCCGCTCGCCGGATGGCAGACCGTCAGCCTCGGCCCCGCGTTCGACCCGGCGCGCTTCGACACCGGCGCCTTCGCCACTGCGCTCGTCGAGTACCTCGAGCGCGAGCACGACATCGATCATGTCGAGCTGTTGCACCACGGGCTCGATCCGGCAGCGATGCAAGCCGCGGGATTCGAAGGCGAACCGGCGCCGACTTATCGCGCCCCGCTGTATCCCGGGGACAGCGCGCGCACGTTCAAGCAGCTCAAAGAGAATGCCAAACGCAACATCAAGCGGGCGCGCCGGCTGGGCCTCGTCGTCCGGTTCGAAGACGACGAGCGCTTCGTCGACGAGCACTACGCGCAGGTTCAGGAGGTGTACCGGCGCGGCGGCTATACGGTGCCGTTCAGCAAGCAGCGCGTCCTCGAGTATTTCCGGCATCTGAAACGGAGCGGCAATCTCGTCGCCGTCTCGGTCTATCTGCCGGGCAACCGGATCTGTATCGCGACCGGGATTTTCACCATTGAAGGCACCGAGCTGCTGCTCTGGATGTGGGCGCACCGCGGCCACTACCGCTGGTACCGGCCGAGTGAGCTCATGACCTGGGCCGTGATGGAGCGGGCGATCGAGCGCGGCTGCACGACGTTCGATTTCATGGGCCGCGGTCCGTTCAAGGCCAAGTTCGGCGCCGAGGTCGACGAGACCAAGATTCGCTGGATGCGCGGCCGGCGCCGCTGGCTGATGCGCGCGCGCAACGTCGCCAAGACGGCGTTCTACTGGCAGCAGGGGGTGATCGGCCGCGCGTCGCGGCTCACGCGTCACGGCCTCGCCTGGATCGGGCGGGGCGGCCGCGCGGCGCATCCGACCCGGCCGCCGGCGTGCGTGCTGGGCGACATCGATCTGGTGCGGGCACTGGGCCTCGCGCGCATTCCCTCGACGGTACTCGCGCCGCCCGGCGCGCCGGTTCGCTACTCGCGGCACACGCGCGCCGTGTTTCCCTGGCACAACGCCTGGGAAAACCCGGAACAGCTCGTCGACGCGCTGGTGCGGTTCGGCCAGGCCCAGCCGGAGCCGCCGGTCCTGTTCTACCAGGAAGACCGAACGCTCTGCCTCGTGTCCCGCCATCGCGAGCGCCTGCGCGAAGCGTTCCGTTTCGTCGTGCCGGATGCTGAGCTGGTCGAGCAGCTTGTCGACAAGGCGCGCTTCCAACAGCTGGCCGAGCGGCTCGATCTGCCCGTGCCCGTCGCGCGCGTCATCGCGCCCGGCGATCCCCTGCCTGGGGACGATTTCCCGATCCCGTTCCCGATCGCGCTGAAGCCGCTGGTGCGCATACCGGCGCGCTGGGAGCCGCTGGCAGGCCCCGGGAAAGCGACGTCGGTCGCGACGCTCGCCGACCTGCGCGCGCTCTGGCCGCGGATCATGGCGGCGAATCTGCCGATTCTGGCGCAGGAGCTCGTGCCCGGGCCGGAAACGCAGATCGAGAGCTATCACTGCTACGTCGACGAGAAGGGCACCATCGTCGGCGAATTCGCCGGCCGGAAGATCCGCACGTGGCCCCAGTCGTACGGGGACAGCACGGCACTCGAGACCAGCGACGCGTGCGATGTGCTGGCGCTCGGCCGAGCGCTCGTCAAGCGGCTGCGATTCCATGGCGTCGCGAAGTTCGACTTCAAGCGCGCGCCCCCCCCCGACGGGCGGCTGCGGCTGCTCGAGGTGAATCCGCGTTTCAATCTTTGGCATCACCTCGGCGCGGTCGCCGGCGTAAACCTCCCCGCACTCGTTTATGGCGACCTGATCGGTGCGCCGCGCCCCATGATGGTGCCCGTGCGCGGCGGATTCCGCTGGTGCAAGCCGTGGAAAGACCAGGCGGCCGCCCGCGGGTCAGGCATGTCCCTTGCCGAATGGGTCCCGTGGGTCTTCCGCTGCGAGGCCAAAAGTGGTCTGGCGTGGGACGACCCGTTGCCGTTACTCGGCGCGACGCTTCGCCGCGGAATCGAATCGCTGGCGCATGCCGTCCGTCGCACGAAAGAACCGCCGCTGACGCTTCGCAGCGTCAAGGAGTGACCCGTGAGACCTGCCATGATGCTGTTCCTGCGCGCGCTCGTGATTCTGGGCGCGGTCTTCGCGGTCATCTCGTGCGACTTCGCCAAGTGACCCTGTGGATGAATTGGGCGACCGTGTCGGCAGCCGGCAGCACGGTGTTCGCCAGTACCGGCGCCGGCCTGTGCTTGTAACCGTTTTCCGTTTTTCACTCAAGGAGAGATGTATGAAGTTCACGAAACGCTTTACGGTTCGCGCCGCCCTGGTGATTGCCGCTGGCGGCCTGATCGGCGCCCTCGGCGCTTGTAAGAAAGACGACGGGGTTGGTCCCAACCCGCCGCCGCCTCCCCCACCGCCCCCGCCCATGACCGCGCCCTCCGCTTTGAGCGCGACCCCCGGCACGGGCAATCGGGTCGATCTCGCGTGGACCGACAATTCCACCAACGAGACCGGCTTCCGCGTCGAACGCTGCAGCGGCGTGGGCTGCACGACCTACGCGCAGGTCGGCGCGAATACGGCGGCCAATATCACGGCCTTTGTGGATACGTTCGGCCTCGTCGCCGCGACGTCGTACAACTATCGCGTGCGGGCATTCGGCGCGACCGCGGCGGATACGTCCGCGTGGAGCAACACCGCGACCGCGATTGTGAATTCACCTCCGGTGCCCAGCCAGATCCTGGTCGGCGCTGGGGAAATCACGAGCTGCGCAAGCCTTGGCTCGGTGGCAACCGCGAATCTCATCAAGGGAATGCTGTCTGACCCGAACGTGACAGTGTTCACGACCGGCAACAACCTCACCGACACAGTGCCGGGCAGCACCTACGCCGATTGCTTCGCACCAAAGTGGGGAGAGTTCAAGGATCGCACCTACTTCGCGATCGGTAATGGCGACTACATGGGTGGCCGGGGCATCGACGGTGTTCACGAGTACTTGGGTGACCGCACGATCCCCAAGGGGCAGCTCGGCAGGAGCATCGATATTGGAAATTGGCACATCATCCTGCTGAACACGGCCGATTGGGAGCAGTCGAGCGCTGACATGCAGAACCCCAATGGCGCAATGAACACCTGGCTCGCCGCTGATCTTGTCAACGTTCCGGCCGGCAAGTGCATCATGGCGATCTCGTGGGAGCGGCGGCTGTACACGACCAGTTCGGGCGGGCTCGGCGTGAATTTCAACATGAAGCAGGCAGCGAGCCTCCTCTACACGGCCCATGCCGATCTACTCGTCAGTGCCAAGGACGCGATCTACGCTCGCTTCCCCAAGACGAACAACGACGGCGTAGCTGCCGCTGATGGCTTCCGGCAGTTCATCGTGGGAACTGGTGGACGGAGCCTTCACCAGGCGGTCACCCCGGCTGGCTCCCCAGTGGAAGCGCAGCAAGGAAACAACACGCCGGGTGCCAGCAATGGCGTGATCAAGTTCAAGCTGAATCAGGATAGTTACGAATGGGAATTCATTCCGACGGTGCCCGGCGGCTTTACGGATAAGTCCGACGCGCCGATTCCGTGCAACCAGTAGTCTGCTGAAAACGGACGCTACGATGGCGAGATTCGACGGTCGCATTCTGACGGTGGCGCTGCACGCGCTGCTGCTGGGATGCGGCCGCGAATCGCGCCAGCCCGCGCCCGCTGCGGTGCCGGCCCCTGCCGTCGCGCCGCAGGCGACTCCTCCATCAGCCCCGGATCAGAAGGCGCCGACAACCGCGCCCAAGGATTCGGCGAACAGTGCGGTCTATCCCTGGCAGTCCGGACCGATCGCCGCTCTATGAGCTCACGCGCACTCGTGCACGGATTCCTGATGCTCCTGGTCGCGACTGCGTGCGACAACCCCGGTGACAACGGCCAGCCGACGGCTCCCGTCGTGACCGCGGGCGCAAACAGCAGCATCATGACGGGCTCGACCTACGCCCTCGCGGCGTCGTTCACCGATACCACCGCCCAGGGGCCCTGGAACTACGAGATCACCTGGGGCGACGACAGTCGCTCGCAGGGCTCGAAGAGCGCTCCAGGCCCGATCACGGCCACCCACACCTACGGCGCGGAAGGCACGTACCATGTCACGGTCGCCGTTACCAACGGCGGCGGCAAGACGGGGACCGGCTCCGCGACGGTCACGGTCACGCCTCCCGTCCTGCTGCTCGCCGGTGATATCGGCGACTGCCAGCGCGACGGCGACAATCAGACGGCGAACTTGCTCGACACGATGGACGGTATCGTCGTGCCGCTCGGCGACAACGCCTACCTGAACGGCACTCCCACCGATTACGCCAATTGCTATGAGCCCTCATGGGGCCGGCACAAGGCGCGGACGCGGCCCGTCGCGGGGAATCACGACTACAACTGCCAGCCTGGCCAGGGCCTTCCCGGGTGCGACACCCCGGCGGCCGGCTATTTCGGCTACTTCGGCGCCGCCGCCGGCGATCCCGCGAAGGGCTACTACTCCTACGAGCTCGGCTCCTGGTTCGTGATCGTCCTCAACAGCGGTACCGACCGGCCCGTGCTCATGGAAGCGGGGTCCGAGCAGGAACAATGGCTGCGCCGCGAGCTCGCAGCGCATTCCCAGCAGTGCGTCCTCGCGCTGCTGCATCATGCACGCTTCTCCACGACGTTGAATCGGTCGCCCATCGTGCCGCACCTCGCCGCGCTGTGGAACGCGCTCTACGAGTATGGCGCCGATCTCGTCGTCAACGGCCACGATCACAACTACCAGCGGTACGCGCCGCAGCGTCCCGACGGCACCGCCGATGCGACCTATGGCATTCGCCAAATCACGGTGGGCACGGGCGGCGGCGAGACGCTGTACAGCTTCGGCCCGATTCCGGCGGGATCGAATCTCGAAGTTCGCGACAACAGTACCAACGGCGTCTTGAAGCTCACGCTGAAAAGCGGCGGGTACGACTGGCGCTTCACGCCGGTCGCGGGCGCCACATTCACCGATTCAGGCTCAGGAACTTGTCACGGGAGACCGATGTGAAGTCGCTGCTTGGACGCTTGCTGGTGTTCGTCATCCTTGGGGCCGCATGCCGGGACGTCGTTCCGCCGCCCCCGCCACCCGTTTCTCCGCCCCCGCCACCGCCCAACAGTCCACCGGTCGCGCGGGCGGGTGGCCCCTACAGCTCGACGAGCGGCGTCGTGACGTTCGACGGCAGCACCTCGTCGGATCCCGACGGCGATGCGTTGACCTATAGCTGGAATTTCGGCGATGGCGCGAGCAGCACCGACATGAAGCCGTCGCACACGTACGCAAACGAGGGCAACTACAACGTATCACTGCGGGTCACCGACGCGCGTGGGGCTCAGAGCGCTCCGTCGACGACGACCGCTGCAATAGCACTTCCCAGCGCGAGCGTCGTGCTCATCGGCGCCGGCAACATCACCACGTGCACGGGCAGCCGCGATACGCAAACCGCCGCGCTGATCGCGGCCGAGCCAAACGCGACCGTCTTTACCCTCGGGGACAACGCGTTTCCAGACGGCTCAGACTCGGACTACACCGACTGCTACGCGCCGACCTGGGGGCAATTCAAATCGCGGACGCGTCCCACGCTGGGCAATCATGAGTATCGGCTCGGGAACGCCGACGGCTCCTTCAATTACTTCGGCGCGCAGCTCGGCGAGCGCAACAAAGGCTATTACAGCTACGACCTGGGCACCACGTGGCACATCGTCGTGCTGAACGACAACGCGCCTTACGTGCCATTCGCCCAGGGGTCCGAGCAGGCGAACTGGCTCGTGGATGATCTCGCGCGCAATACCAGGCCGTGCACGATCGCGATGTGGCACGTGCCGCTGTTTCAGTCGTCGAACACCAACGGGTACAACACCAACGCCGAGCGCCGGGTGCTCTGGGACATACTGCACGCGGCCGGCGCCGAGATCGTGCTGAACGCGCAGCAGCATCACTATGAGCGGATGAAGCCGATGACTCCGGCGGGCAGCGTCAATGAAACGAACGGCATCCTGCAGTTCAACGTCGGCACCGGCGGCGAAAGCACCGAGCTGCCCACGGTCGAGATTCACCCCAACAGCGTCACCCGTGGTGCCGCGTTTGGTGTCCTGAAGCTGACCCTGAAGACCAACGGCTACGACTGGGCCTTCCTCCCGGTAGCGGGCGCGTCGTTCAGCGACTCGGGGTCCGGGACATGTCATTGAGTCTGGTAACCCCGGCTGCCACGCCGCGCGGGGGTGGCGGTTTCTCGGCGCCGGCGCCGCTGGTGGCGCGGCTCGGCGCTGCGCTCGCCAGTCGCGGGGTCTCCTACTGCCAGTGGAAGGGTCACGGCAAGCGCGAACGCTGGGAGAGTGGCCGCGGCGACATCGATCTGCTCGTCGCGAGTCCCTCGTATGCGGACTTTGTCGACATTGTCACGGATCTGGGCTTCAAGCTGGCGCTGCCCCCCGAGGGCCGGGAAGCCGCCGGGATCGTCCACTATTTCGGGCTCGATGAGCGCACGGGGCGGCTGATCCATCTGCATGTCTACCAGCGGCTCGTGATCGGCCTGCCCTGGCGCACGCATTACCGCTTGCCGCTCGAGCGGGCCCTGCTCGAGTCGGCGCAGGACCGAGGCGATAGTGGCGGGGCGGTTTTCAAGACGCCGGCCCCGGAGCTCGAGCTGATCGTCGCGGTACTGCGGCTCTCGCTGCGGCACATGGTCCGCGACGCGGTGCGCCGCACCTCGCCCGGCTGGCTCGCCGGCGCATTGAATGAGGTCGATCGGCTCGAGGAGCAGGTCGCTCCCGATCTCGTCGTCGCCGCCCTGCACCGCCATCTCCCCGACGTGAGCGGTTCGCTGTACTCGCGGTGTCGCGACTCGCTGCTCCCCGGGCGCTCGCCCTGGCGGCGCATTCTCGCCGCCACCATGCTCGCGCGCGCGTTGTCGGCGCACGCCAGCCGGCCACCCGTGTTCGCGCTCCTCGAGCGCACCTGGCGTCGCGTCCGCCCGTTGGGCGGCCAGCGGCTCGCGAGCGGCGGATCGGTCGTGGCGCTGCTCGGCGGCGACGGTTCGGGAAAATCGACCTGCGCGGACGCGCTGGAAGCCTGGCTCGAATCGTCACTCGCCACGCTGCACGTCCACATGGGCCGTCCACCGCGGAGCCTCGCGACGTTCCTGGCGGGCGGGCTGCTCAAGCTGATGCGCCGCACGCCCGCCTCCCCCCGCGTCATCGCGCACTTTGCGCTCCTGCGGCTGGCGGCCACGGCGCGCGATCGCTACGTGCTGTACCGGCGCGCCCGGCGCTTCGCCGCCGCCGGCGGCATTGCCATCTGCGAGCGCTACCCGCTGCCCGAGGGCTGGGCCCTCGCGGGGCCGAGCGAAGCTCAAGGCAGCGCCCGCGACGCGCAGTCGCGCCTGGCAACGCGAATTCGCGCCTGGGAGCGGCGCCTGTACGAGCGTATGGCCACCCCTGATGTGCTGTTTCTCCTGCGCCTGGATCCGGAGACCGCCGTCAGCCGCAAGCCGTCTGAGCCGGCTGACTACGTCCGCGAGCGCGCCCGTAAAACCGCCGAAACCGACTGGAGCAAGAGTGGCGCACGCATCATCGACGCCGCCCAGCCGCTCCCACAGGTCGTCGCGACGCTCAAAGCGGAGCTCTGGAGCACGCTGTGAATCGCAATCGCGCAGTCATCGTCGAGCTGGTGGGACCAGCCGGCGCCGGCAAGACTACGCTCGCGCGCGGCGCGAGCGAGACCGATTCCAGCATCAAGTCGGGCTTGAGCCTCTGGGGGTTGCCCAAGCGGCGCCTGCTCTCGAGCGCGATCGCACTGCTCCCCACGATCCTGCGCGCAACCCTCAAGCGGTCACGACTGACCGCGAGCGAGACCGCCCAGATGATCCGGCTGGGCGCGTTGCGCCAGGTCGTAGCGGAAGAGGCGCAGCGGCACCGCGTCATCATCCTCGATGAAGGCCCGGTGTTCGCGTTGAGCTGGCTCGATGTGTTCTTCGCCAGGAATCGCGATCATGCGACCTGGCGGCGGCGGGTCATCGCCCAATGGGCCAGGCTGCTCGATGTCGTCGTATTCATCGACGCCTCGGACATCACGCTGGCGCATCGCATTCGCACCCGTGAAAAGCCGCACATGGTCAAAGCGCTGTCGGATGCCGAGATCTTCGGCTTCTCCGACGGCTTCCGCCGCGCCTTCGAGCGTGCGATCGGGGAGCTGGCGCAGGCAGGCCCGCTGGTCGTCGATACGCTGCGCACCGACACCGGCCCGCCGGACGAGAACACCGCCAACCTCATGGCTCGCTTGAAGCTGCGTCGCAATGGGCACTAACGCCGCGGCGGTCGGGACTCCCGCGATCCAAACCCCGCTCGAGCCGACCGTCCCCCGGGCGCCGGCCGCCCAGCTCACGCGCCGCGCGTCGCTGACAGCGTTCGCGTCGCTGCTCGATTACGCGGTCAAGGCCGGCGTGCAGCTCGTCATCACGCCGATTCTCCTGAGCGGTCTGGGGCGCTCCTTGTACGGCGTTTGGGAAATGCTCGGGCGGCTCGTGGGCTACATGGCCGCCGCCGACGGCCGGCCGACGGAAGCGCTGCGGCTCGTGATCGCACAACAGCAGCACGCGGACGCCGACACCAACCGTCGGACCGTCGGCGCGGCATTCGCGGTGTGGGCGCTGATGATCCCGATCGTCGCCCTCGTGGGGGGCGCCCTCATTTGGCTCGCCCCGTCGATTGTTCACGCTCCCGACTCGAGCCGGTCGGCGATCCGGCTCACCTGTGCCCTGCTGGTGCTCAGCTTCCTGCTCACCGGACTGGCCACCATCCCGGAAGCCGTGCTGCGCGGCATGAACCTCGGCTACAAGCGCATGGGACTCCAGGCCGGGTTGAGCATCCTCGCCGGGGCGCTGGCCGCCTTCGCCGTCATGGGAGGGTTCGGCCTGCCGGGATTGGGCGCGGCGCCGATCGCCCGCGCGCTCATCGCCGGATTGGTGTTCTGGATGCTGGTCCGGAAATTCGTCCCCTGGTTCAAGGTGGCGAAACCGACCAAGCCGGCGATCAAAGCGCTGTTCGGCATGAGCGTCTGGCTGTCGATGGGAGATCTGGTCGCCAAGCTCCTGCTCGCCAGCGACGTCCTGATTCTCGGCTGGATCGTCTCCCCCGTCGCCGTCACGACCTACGTCATCACGAGCTACGCGGCCCGCACCGGGCTGGGCGTCTTCGTGTTCACCGCGGGCGCCGCCATGCCCGGCCTGGGCGGCGTGCTCGGCCAG
>DASTDR010000618.1:0-2472 GCA_035710265.1 Gemmatimonadales bacterium
GTCGCTGGCGCCGACGATGACCACGCCGGCGGCGACGGAGGCCGGCAGCATCCTCGGCACCGCGCCGTACATGAGCCCCGAACAAGCGATCGGAAAGCCCGTGGACAAGCGCACGGACATCTGGGCGTTCGGGTGCACCGTCTACGAGATGCTCACGGGGACGTCGCCGTTTGCCAGGGAGACGAAGGCGGAAACGTTCGTCGCCATCCTCGAGCGCCAGCCGGACTGGACCGCCCTGCCGACCGCCACGCCAGCGGGCGTTCGTCGGCTCCTCGCGCGCTGCCTGACAAAGGATGCGAGGCGGCGGCTGAGGGATATCGGTGATGCGCGGCTGGATCTGGCGGACGAGGCGCCGGCGGGCGAGGTGCCGATGCCTCAACGCTCCTCGAGCAGGCCGACGATCGTGCTGTCGATCGCCGCGCTCGTCCTCACCGCGGCGGTCACAGGCTCCCTCGTCTGGATGTTCAAACCTTCACCGGCCCTGCGTCCGTCGCCCTCCGTCGCCCGGCTCGTGATCGTGCCGCCGCCGGGCGAGGCGATTGATGCCGGCAGATTCGGCGTGGCCATTTCTCCCGACGGCCGGCGCGTGGCCTACGTCGCAGGTGAAGCCGATCGGAAGCGCATCTACGTGCGTGATGTCGAGCAATTCGACAGCCTGGCGCTGCCCGGGACCGAGGGGGGGGACGCTCCGTTCTTCTCGCCGGACGGGCAGTGGATCGGCTTCGTCGCCGGAGGGAAGCTCCGGAAGATGCGCTTCGATAGCGGCGGGAAGCCTCAGACGGTCACCGAGACCGTGCAGACCGTGGCTGCCTACGCCGTGGCGAGTTGGGAAACGGACGACAACATCTACTTCACGTCGACGACCGGTACAGGCATCTGGCGGGTCCCCTCGAATGGCGGGACGCCGGTAGCCGCCACGATCCTGCAGGAGCCGGAGAACTCCCACAGGTGGCCGCAACTGCTGCCCGACGGCAAGACGCTGCTCTTCAGCGCAGCCACAGTCTCTGATTCGCAGGTGTACGTCCAGTCACTTGCCACGGGCGAGCGCCGGCCGATCGTCAAGGGTCTCGGCGCGCGATATCTGCCCAGTGGGCATCTGGTCTACGTGCAGGGGGGCGCGCTCATGGCGGTCCGATTCGACGTGAACCGCTTTGCAGTCACAGGTGACGCGACACCCGTTCTCTCCGGCTTCATGCAGAGCTCCCGCCTCCGCAACAGCGGCGTCACCACCCTCGTTCCTCAGGTCAGCGTGTCAACGGCTGGCACCGTCGCGTACGTGCCTGCTCGCTCGAAGCCGTTGCAGAAGGCACTCGTCTGGGTGAGCCGCGCCGGGGTCGAAACGCCGGCCGGCGCACGCGGAGGCGTGTATTTTCAGCCGCGGTTGTCGCCTGACGGCTCGCGTGTCGCCGTGACCGTCGGCGGCGAGGACAACGACGACGTCTGGTTGTACGAGTTTGCTCGAGGGTCGATGAGTCGCGTGACGTCCGGCGGCAACAACGCGTTTCCGCTGTGGTCACGGGACGGGCGCCGGATCGCGCATGTTTCGGACAGATCTGGTCCAGACAACATGTATGTGAAGTCGCTGGACAGCACCCAGGACGAGCGGCTGCTGGTGAGCGCCGAGACCACTTATCCGTTCGCGTGGACTCGGGAGAACGCGCTGGTGTTCGTCAGAGCGGATCCGATCAACCAGCAGGACATCTTCGTACTGCGCACCACGGAAGCCGCGCCGACGCCGATTCTGAACACGCGGTTTGGCGAAGGCGCCCCGACGGTCTCGCCAGACGGTCGCTGGCTGGCCTTCGTGTCCAACGAATCGGGCCGCAACGAGATCTACGTGATGCCGTTCTTGCGGCCGGGCGAGCGGTCGACCATCTCGACCGACGGGGGCAACGAGGTCGTATGGTCGCCGAACGGGCGGGAGTTGTTCTTCCGGAGCGGGAACGACATGATGGTCGTCGACATCTCGACCGACCCGGTGTTCTCGGCGGGGAAGCCGAAGCGGCTGTTCACGGGCGCCTACGAGCGGACGCTCGCGCTCTGGCCCAACTACGACGTCGCCCCCGATGGCCAGCGCTTCCTGATGGTCAAGAAGCTCGATTCGGGGGACGCGCCGATGCAGATCAACGTGGTGCTGAACTGGATCGACGAGCTCAACCGGTTGCTGCCGCCGAAGTAGAACCATCTTCTCTGAGCACCGTCGTCGTCGGCCACGGCGGCAGCAGTCGCACCAGCCCGGCGAGCAGCACGAACGGCAGGATCAGCAGCAGAATCGAAACGCCGAGCCCCTCTCGCGTCGCGAACTCCAGCTTGTAGGTGGTGTAGCCGAGAAAGCTCTTCGAGAACAGCTGGCCGCCAATCACCACATTCCACCGCATCGCGAAGATGCCCACCAGGGTCAGAATCCCCGCGAGGACATACATACGGCGCCGCAGTTGTGCACTCTGGACGAGGCGGGTGAACGCCAGCAAC
>DASTDR010000619.1:0-2195 GCA_035710265.1 Gemmatimonadales bacterium
CTACTCGCTGCACGCCGGCATGGTGGTCGTGGCCGACGGCACGGAAGAGGCGGACGATCGGCTGGAGCGCGTGTTGACCTGCGATCCGGGCCTGGGCGTCGCGAGGCATGCCGACGCGGGGTACGCTGAGGCGATCGACGCGGCCGGTTCGGGCGGGATCCGGATACCGATGCGGTCGCCTCCGCACTAGAGCTGGGACCGGCGTAAAACCGTAGAGGGCTCGAGCGAGAGAGTCAGGACGACAGACGGAGAGCAGGAATGACAGGTGCACCAGCAGGGTTCGATCGTCGGGTGCAAGGCGCACTCGAGGCTACCCCTTCAAGAATCCCGGTTGTGCTGGGGGGGTGTGGAACCGGGCGAACCGCTCTGCTGCAACGCCTTAGCGACCGCATCGGCCGCGGCGCCACGCAGTACATCGACGTCGAACGCTGCGCAACCACGCCCGAGCGGTTCCTGACGGCCGTGACCTCGTCCTCGCCCTTCCGCTGGCACGGCGCCGACGCCGCGCCGGCCACCGCGCGCGAGGCTTTCGACGCGCTGCTCGCCTTCTTCGATACGGCCCGCGCCCCGGGGGGCGGCCCCTGCACGTTCCTGCTGGACGAAGTCCTGGAGCTGCGAACCTTCGAAAGCTTTCCGGGCCTGCGCCACGTTATCCGCGAGCTGGTGGACGCGCTGACCGGCAGCCCCAACCACTTCGTCATGACCACACGATACGTCGCGCGGGCGCACCGCCTGCTTCGCGACGCAACCGCGCGCTTCGAGGTCATGCACATACCGCCGTTTCAGACGACGGACGTGATCGACATGCTGGCGCCCGCCTTCGGCGGCTACGAGCAGATGGCGACCGACGATCGCCACTATCTTGGCCGGGCCGTACAGGCGTTGACCGATGGACGCGCCGCTTACGTCAAGGCCATCGGCGACGCGATCGGGCGGCGCGGCGGCACGGCCGACCCGATCAGCGCGCTGTCGTCGCTGCTCGCGCCGGAAGGCACGCTCGCCCACTGGTGCCGGTTCTGCTACGAGCTTCGGCTGCACCGCGCGCGCGGCTACGGGGCGCTCAAGGCCATCCTCGACATCCTCGCCGAAGAAGAGGGGCTGACGCTCACCGAGATCTCCCACCGCCTGCGGCGTACGCCGGGCTCGACGAAGGACTACCTGTCGTGGCTCGAAGACGTCGATCTGGTCGTGTCGCGCCAGAAGCGATACAGCTTCACCGACCCGGTGCTCCGGCTGTGGGTCCGGCTCCACTGCCATCCGGTCGAGCCGACCGAGGACGACGTGGCACGCGAGGTACAGCGCTATGCCATCGCGCGCATTCCCCCGCGCGAGGCGGTACCCGCACTGGCCTACGCGGGCGTGGACGCGACGGCGGAGGAACGAAAAAGCTGGGGGATTATCGAGATCGACTAACTCGAGTCCTTTAGTTGCTCCAGCGCCAGCCGCGCGGCCTCCTGCTCGGCTTCCTTCTTCGCCCGGCCCGTCGCCGCGCCCAGCACGTCGCCGTTCACGACCACCTCCACGGTGAACGTCTTCCGGTGATCGGGACCGGTTTCGCCCGACACGCGGTAGTCGGGCAGCGGCCGGCCGAGCGCCTGCAGGCGCTCCTGGAGCGCCGACTTGTGGTCCCGCGAGAAGCTCGGCGCGCTACCCTCGTCGATGGCGTCCTTGAGCTCGCGGCGGAGGAACGCCTCGGCTGCCTCGAGTCCCCCGTCAAGATAGATCCCGGCAATCAGCGCCTCGTACGCGTCGGCGAGCAGCGCCTGCTTGAAGCGTCCCCCCGTCTTCTCTTCCCCGCGTCCGAGGATCAGGTGATCGCCCAGCCGCAGGCGCTCGGCGTGCCTGGCCAGCGAGTGGGTGGACACGACGCTCGCCTTGATCTTCGACTTCTGCCCCTCCGTGTACAGCGGGTACTGGTGAAAGAGGGCCTCGGCCACGACGAGGCCGAGCACGGCGTCGCCGAGAAACTCGAGCGACTCGTTGTCGGCGACGCCGCCGGACGCATCCTCGGCCGCGCGCGACTTGTGCGTCAGCGCGTGCTCGAGCAGGCCGCGATCCCGGAACCGGTACGCGATGCGCACCTGGAGCTCGTCGAACTCGTCCCGCAGCCGCACCACGCGCGCCCCGACATCCTGGCGATGGCTGTCGATGATGCGCCGCGCCTCGTCCGCCGCTTCTTCAGCGACGGCCACGCG
>DASTDR010000620.1:0-7819 GCA_035710265.1 Gemmatimonadales bacterium
GCCCGATGTCGAATTGCGCCCCCGCCTCGATGCGGCGCGCATTGCCGTAGGCGACGGGCACGTGGAACGCGCCGGCGCTGTCTCCCACCTCGCGCACGGGATCGCGCGCATTCGCGTCGCGAGTCATGGTGAACGTCGTGCCGATCGACAACCGCGGCCGGATCGCGACGAGCCGCGGCGTGATCGAAAGATTCGTGGTGAGGAACCGCTGCGTTTCGATGCCGATGTTGGCGCCGAACAGCGTCGCGCTTTCCTGGCGGATCACCTGCCCCATCGTCGTGGAATCCCCGTAGTCGCGCAGATCCCGCGCGGACGTCGCGTCGAGCCCCAGCTGCACGCCGGTGAACGGGGCGAGCTGCACCCCTCCCGAATTCAGCCAGTAGCGCGTGCGCGACACGGCCGGGCGGGCGGTGTCGCCGGGCAGCTCGATGGGGACGAGGAACGTAAACCGCTCGGCATCGCTCCCCGTCCACCCCGAGCGGAACCGAATGCGGGAAGGATTGAGCCGGAGCCCCACGCCTCCCACGCGCACGACGGCCGGGTTCGGCGCGATGTCGTAGCCGAAATTCAGCGCGTAACTCGACGCCGTCGCGCGCGACAGCGTGGAGCGCGAGTCGCCCGTCGTGTACGAGCCCGACAGCGATACCGGATCCAGGAGCCAGCGCGCGAGGCCGCGGTTCGACAGGCGCACGCGCCGCGCGGCGAACGCGTAATTGGACGCGTTCGAGCGCGGCGTGCGCACGCCCTGAAGCGCATCCGCGCGGATGTCGGTCTGATCCAGATAGAACGGATCGCTTGAGCTCACGGTCCGCTGGAACGACACGGGCACCGAGATGCCCCAGCGCGCCGGCAGGAACCGGTCGAGGCGCAGCGTCCCGCTGACGTTTGCGGCCGTGTTGGTCACGTACGAAGGATCGTCCGTGAGCTGGCGGAACTGTCCGTCGCGCCGTGACAGGCTGACCGCGAGATCCCCCACGTCCGCGGCGGCAATGGCGATGTCCACCGCGCCCGCGGCGCCGGTCTCCTGGATGACGTCCCCCAGGCGAATGTCGTCGACCCATAGCTCCGCCTGATCCACGAACACACCCTCCTGCACGCGCCACATGCCCGCCGCGATCTCCTGCACTCGCGCGAGGTTCGGCGGCGAGCTGCCCGGGTCGCGGATGTGCACGATGTACGGCCCGTCGCACATCACGAACGCGCCGTCGTGCGGCACCAGCGTGGAATCGGGACACCCGGCGTACACCTGCGCCGTATCACCGGACAGCCAGCGCTGCTCGATCAGCGCGCGCAGCACGAGCCAGCGCTCGAACTGGACGATCACTTCCGGCTCCCACGACACCGTGCGGGCCGGCGTGTGATACATGTAGAAGTTGTCCTGGTCCTTCCCGGCCTTGATGAAGAACTCCAGATCGCCGTCCTCCCATCCGGTGCCGCGTCCGCGCGCCCACACCCGGAGCGTCTGATACTTCAGGAAGTTCTTGTCTCCTTCCGTGGTGAACCGCAGGTACGCCTCGGCGCGCTGGCCCTGCTCGAGCCCGCGCGCCAGCAGGCGCAGCGAGCGCTCGTTGATTTCCGACGACGTGAGCTGGAACGTCGCGTCGCGGCGCCCCGCCTCGTCGAACACACCCGGCGGCGGCGTGTACCCGAGGTCGCGGTTCTCGGTGCTCACCACGGAGGCCACGACTTCGCCGGTGCCGGTGCCGCGCTCGCCGCCGATGCCCCGCAGCGGCGTGTCGGCGCGCTTCACCCACGAGCTGCCGATCAGCCGGACCCGGGACAGCGCGAAGTACACCTGCGGATCCGGCTGTCCCGTTCCTCCGGACGGCGCGGCGATCGTCAACCGCAGCGATTGCACCTGGCGCAGCTGGGGCGTGCCGATCTGCAGCGTATCGGTGCGGAACGGAATGCGGTACAGGCGCCACTTCGCGCCGGCGAACCCCCCGCCTTCGCGCACGAAGTAGCGCTCGTCGCCGATCGGGAAGACGTAGCGCACAAAGCTCTCGACCGTGCGCACACCGGTCAGGCTGTCGAGCGCGAAGTCGCCGTCCTGATCTTCCGTGTCGATGGCGTTGTTGTGGCGCCCGCAGCGCGACCGGATGTCGCCGAATGCGTACGGCACGAGCTGGCCGTTTTCCGTCGCCGAGCACAACGGCAGCGTGTCGATGGGGGTCGGGTTCCCGGACTCGAGAATGCCGTCGATCACGCGATCCGACAGGATGCCCTGATCGTCGAGCGAAGCGCTCCACGTCTGCGTCACCGGATCCCGCTCGGTATCGAGCCGGCCCACCCCCGCGCGCTTGATGCCGAAATACGTCGTATCACCCTCCGGGCTGACGCTGAACGACGTGGGAACGATGGCGAAGGCGTCCTCGAACAGGCCGCCAAAGTCCAACAGCAGGGTCGTGCCGTTGCTGCGCGCCACCCGCGCCGGATCCTCCCAGACCCAGAACTCCAAGAACTCGACGCGCGAGAGATCGACGCCGGTCGCCGACAGCGTTTGGGTGATGGAGCGCCAGCGCGGACCGTCCTGATGGGGGCGCACCCAGTTGGGCAGCCCGAGCGACGGTGACCCCGCCGTGTTGTTGGCGAGACCGAGCACGGTGTCCGGCTTCAGCATCAGCCACAGCACCGGCTCGGCGGCCTGCGCCTGCCCCACGACGCGCAGCGTGGGATCGATTTCCGTCGGCAGGAACTGGATCGGGACGTACTGCCCGTTCCGCACGTTGTATGGCAGGCTCTGCCAGGTGAGAAACGCCGCGTGCGCGCTGTCGAAGCCCCCGGCGAATCCGAGCCCTTCGACGCCGCGGGCGGACGTCGGAATGTTGCCCCAGTGCCACGCGTTGTCGGCGAGCGGTACCGAGCGCGCCACGCCGCCCTCGAATTCCTCGAGGTACGCTTGGCCAAACTTGTTGGGCGAGGGCTTCGACACCGCCAGCTCGGCGTTCACGCTCAGCGCCGACGGCGCCGTGGTGCGGACGCCCGGCAGCCAATCCATCGCGCGCGTGATCCAGTCCGGCTGGAAGCGGAGCTGGGTCGAGATCCCGCCCACGAACCCCGACGACGGCTCGAATCCGAGCGGCGGGCGGCTGAAGCTGCTCTGCTCGTTCTGGAAAATCCCCATCAGGTTGACCTGGCCCTTGGCGCCCAGGTCGTAGCGCGCCGAGAGACCGTAGGTTGTGGTGGGCGCGAGGGAGAAGGCGGCCCGCTCTTCGAATTGCGCGCGGACCTGGGCCGTCCCCTGAAACAGCGCGTCCGGATTCCTGAACTGCACTTGCCCGGTCGTGTAGTCGATCGTGTAATCGATTTCGCGCTGCAGCAGCGTGTTGCGCACGTAAATGTGCTCGCTGCCTTCCCGGATCTGAAAGCTGTTCAGCGACAGGATCGAGCGGTCGGCCGACGCGGTGGCTTCGACGTGCAGCTGGAGCGCGAATACGGACGGCGGGCCCTGCGTGGCGAGATAGGCGCGCGGCGTGCGATAGAGCGAATCGTTGCGCTCGACGGCGGCGAGCTTCGTGCTGTCGCCGAACGGCGCCAGGTGCGGGAACACGATGAACATGTCGCGCACGGGATCGCCCTCGTTCGGATCGCGCGTGCGCGGGAACAGCCGGTTGTACTGGTCGAACCGCGTCGGATCGTTGTCGAGCGCGACCCCGAGCCGCTCGAGATAGGTGTCCCCGGAGGCGGAGCGCTCGCGTTGATTCACGGTGATCGCGAGATCGACGCTGGAGCGCTCGATCTCGCGCCCGCCGACGCGGTACGCGCCGCGGATCTCGAACCGGAACGTCGGCGACGTGAAGTTCACGGCCGGTTTGGGATCGTACAGCAGGCGCAGCGTATCCACGACCGTCGTGTCCGGACTTGCGTCGACCGGGAACGTGCCGATCGTGTCCGCCTGGCTGGCGGTGATGTACGAAACCGCCAGATAGTCGGACTGATCCAGCCGGTTGGCGAGCGCGAACCACGTGCCGCTCGGATCGACGTAATAATCCTTGCCTTCCTGGAGGATCTCCCATTCGAAGGGACCTTCACGCTGCGCGGCGCAGTCCACGGCGCTGGTGCCCGGCCCGCACGCGACGGCGCGCACGCCGCCGACGTTCTGATTGCCGGGCGTACCGGGCGCGATCGCGCGCCGCCGGAACAGGCGCAGGGCGCCCACCGTCAGCGAATCGGGCCGGGCCGTCTGATCGAGCTGCAGGATGTCGATCGCGGGATATCCCGGCAGCGCGGCGGGATCGATGACGAAGAAGAAGCGGCCCGGTTCGTAATCCAGATCGCGCGCCTCACGATCGATCGGCTGCCGGGTCACGTCGCCGACCGTGTAGAACCGGTCCTTCACGACGTTGCCCTTTTGCTGCGCGAGAATGCCGCGGAACTCCATCGGGCCGAATTGCGCGATCGCCTGGACACCGAAGTTGTTCGCCGGTACGGCGGCCGTGATGAACCGGGACGGGGGGGCCTGGAACGTGACGTTGCCCGCCTCGACCCGCCGCAGAATTTCGTCCTCGAGGCCCTCATACCAGACATGGAGGTTGTTGTTGGCGTCGAATTCGCGCTCACTGTCGAAATCGACGTCGATATGCAGCCGCTGGCCCACGATACCCGCGGTGCGGATCGCGTACTGCGGATTGGGCGTAATCGTCGGGAAGCCGCCCGAGCAGCCCGAGAGCGCGAGGAGCCGCTCCTGAGACGTGCAGCTCAGGTTGCGGAACTGATCGGCCTTCAGCTCGAACCGGAGGTTCAGCTGCATCCCGATATCCGCGTAGCCGAGAACGCCGCGGCCCGGCGTGATGCCTTCGAACGTCTGCGGGGGAGCCGGGGGGGCGGCTGGCGTACGTGGCCGGGCTGCCACGGCCGGCGTGGCGTCGGCCCAGAGCGGCAGCCGGTTCGCCTGCACGGCCTGCGCCCACGCCCGCGAGACCAGCACCGGCGACACGCGCGCGCCGAGGCGGCCGCCCGGCAGCAGCGCGGCATTTCGCGGCGGCACGAGCGGCGGCGCACCGAACGTGTACGCAGGAGCCTGCGCATGAACCCGGGGTACGACGAGCGTGACGACGAGTGCGACTAGCTGGGCGAGACGCCGCATCCCTTGTAGAGACTTGGGGTTCCGAATATAATGGCGCCACCAACCGTGCGCATCCTCAGCCGTTACATCCTGCGGCAACACGTTCCTCCGCTCGGCTACGCGCTCGCGGCTCTGACGTTCGCGATGCTCGTGAATCAGATCGCCAAACAGTTCGGCAACTTCGTCGGCAAGGGATTGCCCTGGCTGGTGATCCTCGAAGTATTCGCGCTCTCGATTCCCTTCATCGTCGCGATGACGCTGCCGATGGCGGTGCTGGTGGCGGTCCTGTACACGTTCAGCCACCTCGCTGCCGACAACGAGATCACGGCGATGCGCGCGGGCGGAATCAGCATCGGCCAGCTGCTGCGGCCCGTGATCCTGGGGTCGCTGCTGATGGCGCTGATCTCGCTGGTCTGGAATGACCAGGTCCTGCCGCGCTCCAATCACGAGCTACGGACGCTCCTCGTCGACATCCAACGAAAGAAGCCGACGTTTCAGTTAAAGGAACAGGTGATCAACGAGGTGGTGCCGGGCCAGTTCTTCCTGCGCGCCGCCCGGATCGACCCCGCCGCGAACACCCTGAATGAGGTGACGATTTACGACCTGCAGGACCCCGAGCGTCGCCGGATCATCAGCGCCGACTCGGGCCGTATGGCTTTTACCCCGAGCGGCACGGATTTGTACTTGACCCTGCGCCACGGCGAGGTCCACGAGATCAAGCGGACCGCGCCGGACCAGTTCAACCGCACCTTCTACGTTACCAACCGCATCAAGGTCGAGGGGGTCACGAATACGTTCGACCCCACCAAGAGCGACGACTATCGTGGCGACCGCGAGATGACGATCTGCGCCATGCAGGGGGTCGTGGCGCGGGCCCGGCAGGACATGGAGCGCGTGTTGGCGGAGGCACTGAACGCGTCGCGCGCCGAGCTGCGACGCCTGATGAAGCTGTCGCCCCTGCCCCCGTTCGTCGCTGATACGGCCACGGCACCACGCGTAAGCGCGTACTGCCGGCTGGCCGGCGCGGTCAAGCGGTTGGTCCTGCCCGACAGCGCCCACGCGGCGCAAACGCCCGCGCGCACGCGGCCACCCCAAAGCGGCGGCACGGTCTCCTTCAACGCTCAGCAGACCGCCTCGGCATCGGTGTCGGCGTACCAGCAACGGCTCCGGGCGGCCCGGCAGCGGGCCGCCATTTATCAGGTCGAGATCCAGAAGAAACTCGCGATCTCGGCGGCGTGCGTGATTTTCGCGCTGCTGGGCGTGCCGCTCGCGGTGCGGTTTCCGCGGGGCGGCGTCGGCCTGGTCATCGGGACGAGCCTGGCCGTGTTCTCGATCTACTATGTGGGACTGATCGGAGGCGAGGAGCTGGGCGACCGGCTGATCGTCCGGCCGTTCTTCGCGATGTGGACGCCCAACCTGATCTTCCTCGCGGTTTCGTTCCCGTTGATGCTGGCCGTCCGGCGCGCCGCCAGCACGTCGCATGGCGGGGACTGGGACGAGGTGAAGGGCTGGCTGTTTGGTTGGACGAAGAAGATCAGGATTTTGGATTTGGGAGTCAGGAGATAGGGATGTTCCGCATTCCGCACGTGAAGTTGGGCTCCACGCTGGACCGCTATCTGCTGCGGGAGTGGCTGCGCGTCTTTCTCATCACGCTGATCGGCTTCCCGATTCTCGTGATCGTGATCGATCTGACCGACAAGCTCGATCAATACCTGAGCCGCGGTGCGTCGCGGGGCACCGTGGCGTTGTCCTATGTGTTCGATCTGCCGGAGAAAATGTTCCTGGTGTTGCCGGTGGCGGTGCTGTTCGCGACGGTGTTCACCGTAGGCGCGCTGGGGCGCCATTCCGAGCTGACCGCGGCGAAAGCCTCGGGCATTTCGTTTCATCGTCTGGTGCGGCCGCTGTTCGTGGCCGCCGGCGTCGCATTCATCGCCGGACTGCTGCTGGGTGAGATCGCGCCGGTCGCGACGACGCGCCGGCTCGAAATGCTGGGCGAGAAGCAGATCCGATCGACGACGTCGCGCTACAACTTCGTGTACCGCGCCGACCGGGGCTGGGTGTATGCGATCCGCTCGCTCGAAGTGCGGACGCGCGAGATGACCGACCTGCTGCTCGAGCGGGGCGGCACGGGACCCGAGTATCCCACCATCATCCTCGCGGCGCAGCGCGCGGTCTATTCCGACACGAGCCAGCCGATGCCCGACGCGCGCTGGACGCTGCTGCGCGGCACGATTCGCTATCTGGCGGGGAGCCAGCCCGAGGGCGAGGTGGCGTTCGAATTCGACTCGCTGCGCTCGCGCACCCTGCGCGAGCGGCCGGTCGATTTGCTCGCCGAGCCCAAGTCGCCCGATGAGATGCGCTACGCGGAATTGAGCCGCTACATCGACGCGCTGATGCGGAGCGGGTCCAACGCCAAGAAGCTGCAGGTCGAGCTCGCCCTGAAGGTCGCGATTCCCTTCATTTGTTTGTTGATCACGCTGTTCGGCGCGCCGCTCGCGATCTCGACGCCCAAGAGCGGGGCCGCCTGGGGCGTCGCCGCGAGTCTCGCCACGACTTTCATCGTGCTGCTGATGTTTCAGCTGGCCAAGGCGATCGGCTCGGGCGGCGTGCTGCCGCCGTTGCTCGCGGCGTGGCTGCCCAACATCCTCGTTGGTGTCGCGGCCGTGTATCTGCTGCGTAAAGCGCCCACCTAGCGTCCTTGACGTGCCTGCGGGCCGGGACCACTTTCTCCCGGTCGCGATGGGTACTACAGCC
>DASTDR010000621.1:0-8368 GCA_035710265.1 Gemmatimonadales bacterium
GAATGAAACAGCTCGTCATCACTCGCTACGGGCCGCCCGAGGTGCTCGCGGTCCGTGAGGCACCTGATCCACTGGTGACGCCCGGAACCGTGCGGATTCGCGTTCGGGCCGCCGGCATCAACTTCTCCGATCTCCTCGCCCGTCAGGGAATTTACCCCGACGCTCCCAAACCGCCCTGCGTGGTCGGATACGAGGTGGCCGGGACGCTCGACGACGGCCGCCGCGTGATCGCGGCGACAAAATTCGGCGGCCAGAGCGAGGTCGTGGTCGTGCCCGAGACGTCGGTGTTTCCAGTGCCTGAGTCGTGGAGCTTCGAGGAGGGGGCCGCGTTCCCGGTCGTCTATCTCACCGCGCACCATATGCTCGTGCGGATCGCGGCGGCGCAGCCGGGCGAAACCGTGCTGGTGCACGCCGCGGCCGGCGGGGTGGGGCTGGCCGTGGCGGAGCTCGGTCGTGTCCTGCGGTTGCGAGTGATCGGTCTCGCATCGCCCGGCAAGCACGAGGTGCTGCGTGGCTATGGCGTCGAGCCCGTCGATAACCGCGATGCGAATTGGCCGGATGCGGTGCGCCGGCTCGCGCCGCGCGGCATCGATATCGTGCTCGACGCCATTGGTGGGGATTCCTGGCGCCGGGGATTCGCGCTGCTCGCGCCGCTGGGGCGGCTCGTGTGCTACGGCGCGTCGGAGCTTTCGACCGGTGGACGGCGTAATCTGCTGCGCGTCATTTGGAAGGCCCTGCGCTGGCCGCGCTTTGGTCCACTCACGCTGATGCGCGACAACCACGCGGTGGCGGGCGTGAATCTCGGACGGCTCTGGGGCGAGGAAGCGTTGTTCCGGCCACAGTTCGAAGCGCTGCTGCGTTATGCGCGTGACGGTCAACTGCGGCCGCGCGTCGACCGCGCGTTTCCGGTCGAGGCAGCGGCCGCGGCGCATCGCTACATACACGAGCGGCGCAACATCGGGAAGGTTGTGGTTACGTTCTAGGATGAAGAAACTCGTGTTCGTCGTTCTCGCCGCCATTCTCGCCGGCACCGGCGTCTTTTTCTACCTCAATCGGGAACGGCCCTACGACCCTTCATTCGACACGAGCGTGTCGAAGCCGGCGTACGAGGGCCAGGGCCCGGTCGTGCTGTACGACGAAGGCCACCTCAACACCCATCTCTCCACCACCGGCTATAAGCCGCTTGCCGACCTGATTCGCAACGACGGGTACGCGCTGCGGATCCTCGAAGGCAACATTACGCCGGAGAAGCTGCGCGCCATCAACGTCCTCGTGCTCGCGCTCGCGCGAGGGGTGAATCCCACGAACGACTCCGCGGCGTACACAGACCGCGAAGGGGCCGCGGTGGCGGAGTGGGTGCGCGGCGGCGGCTCACTGCTCCTCGTGGCCGATCATTGGCCGTTCGGAGTCGCGATGCGCTCCCTGGCCAGGCACGTCGCAGTCGATCTGGAAGGCGGGTTCGTGGAGGATACCAGGTACCACGATTCAGCTCGCGGCGAGAGCCATCTCATTTTTTCCAGAGACAACGGGCTGCTCAAGGAGCATCCGATCACGCGCGGGATTCAGCGAGTCATGACGTTTACCGGCTCGTCCGTGTCCGTGCCGGAGCGGGGGAACGGCCCGACGAATATCGTGCCCTTCATGCTCCTCTCCGACTCGGCCACGGAGCGGCCCCCGGGACCGGCGCGCGCCGAGCGCGACGGCGGAAACGAGCGCGTACTGATGACGTACGGCGATCCGCAGCCGGCGGGCGGGCGCGCGCAGGGGATCGCGTTCGAGCTCGGGCAGGGCCGCGTGGTGGTGCTCGGCGAAGCGGGGATGCTGCGCGCGCAGAAGAGCCGGACGGGGCTGGTCGGGATGAACGTGCCCGGCTACGACAATCGCCGGCTCGCGTTGAACATCATGCACTGGTTGTCGCGCCTGGACTGACGCTCAGGCGCGCCAGAACAAACCGAGTGCGCGCTCCTGCCCGTCGATCTCGATCAGCTCGAGCGCGACCAGCGCGCGCCGCACCTGCCCACCGTAAGTGCGATAGATGACGGTGGTCTCGCGCACCGAGCGCTGTTGGCGCAGCAGCTCCACCAGCTTCGCAAACTCGCCCTGCTCGGCCCACATGCCGAGGGCGTCGAGGCGCTTGCCGACGATCGCGCCGCTCGAGCCGTAACCCACCAGCTCGACGAAGCGCGGGTTTACGTCGATCAGCTTGCCGGTGTCGAGCGCGAACACGCAGATCGCCGCGGGGCTCGCCTCAAAAATCTTCCGGAAGCGCTGCTCCGATTCCTCGAGCTGCTGCACGGCACGCGCGTCCTCGGTAATGTCGCGGCACAGGCCGACGAGTTGGGCCGCCTTGCCGTTCGGACCGAGGATGCATTCGCCTATCGAATCGAGCACGCGCACGTCGCCACTCGGCCTGACAATCCGCTCCTGATGATGGAAGGGCGTGCCGTTCTCGAGCGCGTAGCGCACGCTCGACTGCACCATCTCGCGATCGTCCGGATGAACCCGCTCGAGAAAGCCATCCAGCGTTCCCTTGAAAGTCTCGGGCGTGAGTCCATAGATGCGGTACATCTCCTCCGACCAATGCACGCGGTCCGAACCGACTTGCCAGTTCCAGCTGCCCATCTTCGCGAGCTCCTGGGCGCGCGCGAGCTGGCGTTCGTTGCGCCGCTGCGCCGTGACCTCGTAATACACGAGGCCGACCGCGTCCGGCGGGATCGGGAAGACGTCGCCGGCGTAATGGCGCGACGGATCGAGCAGGCCGGGCCCTTCACCCATGCCGGTGGCCGTGTTGTCGCGCAGCACTTTGAGAAACAGCGACGCCAGCTCGCTGTCCTTGACGATCGCGATTTCATCGAGCCGCTTGCCCATCGCATCCGGAGGCACGGTGCCGATCTCGGCGGCCATGCGGTTGACGTGGACCACGCGGAACGAGCCGCCATCGGCGGGATCGTCGAGCCGCAGGATCGCCATGCCGATGGGCGCGGCGTCAAAGAAGTCGTCGACTAAGCGCTGGGCGCGGCTGGATCGTGTCGTGGGCATGAGCGGTAACGTGCCTCGTACTTTGTCGGGCCCGAGTTAGTTCCAGTGTGAGGCAACATCGCGGTTATGGGTGTAACCCATAGAACCTCAATTTGGAGCAATCATGAGCGCCGACAATAATCCGCGGAACCAACAGGGCCGCGATCAGTCGAACGAGCAAGACACCGATACGCAGGAAAAGCAGTCCTACCGCAGTGGTCAGCAGGGTCAGCAGAACATCCAGTACAAGCCCGGCCAGGGTGGTCAGGGAGGCCAGGGCAGCCAGGGCGGCCAGGGCGGCCAGATGGGTCAGCAGAGCCGGCAGGATCAGCAGGGCCGGCAGGATCAGCAGGGCCGGCAGGATCAACAGGGACGGCAGGATCAACAGGGACGGCAGGATCAACAGAGCCGGCAGGATCAGCAGGGACGGCACGGTCAACAGGGTGGTCAGGGTCAGGGCAGCCAGAGCGGCCAGGAAGGCCGGCCGGGCCAGCAGGGCTCGGTGAAGGGACAGAACGAGCGCTCGCAGTGGTCGTCGAATCAGGGCGTTGAAAAGGATGAAGAGACGGATATTGAAGGAAAGGATCGGACTCGCGACAAGTTCTCGGGTGAACAGGAATAACTAGGCGCTCTGCACGGAACAGGCCGGCTCGATGAGAGCCGGCCTGTTTGTTTGTCCCACCCTTGCAAAGTGCTTGATGCTGGCGTGCACCGAGGGCGCTCGCAGTGTACAGTAGATCGCGTGACCTATGATGCCGTCGTGGTCGGGTCCGGACCCAATGGCCTCGCGGCCGCGACCGTCCTGGCCCAGGCCGGGTGCTCAGTGCTCGTGCTGGAAGGCGCCCAGCAGCCGGGCGGCGGTGCCCGCACCGCGGAGCTCACCCTCGCCGGTTTCAGGCATGATGTCTGCTCCGCGATCCATCCGCTCGGCATCGCGTCTCCGTTGTTCCGCACACTGCCGCTCGCGCAGCACGGGCTCGCGTGGATTCACGCACCCGCGCCACTCGCCCATCCATTCCTCGATGGCCGCGTCGCGCTGCTCGAGCGCGATCTCGCAACGACCGCGACGCAGCTCGGGGATGACGCGGACGCCTACGCCGATTTGCTGCAACCGTTCCTGCGGCGCTGGCATGCGCTGCTCGACGACGCGCTCGCGCCGCTGCGCTTCCCGCATCATCCGCTGCTGTACGCGCGGTTCGGACTCGCCGGTCTGCGCTCGGCGGAATCGGTGATGCGCACGCGGTTTCGCACCGATGCCGCGCGCGCGCTGTTCGGCGGGATCGCGAGTCACGCGTTTCTCCCGCTGTCGGTGCGCCCCACGGCCGCGTTCGGTCTGATGCTCGCGCTCGCGGCGCACGCGGAAGGGTGGCCGCTCGCGCGCGGCGGCTCGCAGTCGATCGTGCAAGCGCTCATCGGTCACCTCGCAACGCTCGGCGCCAAGGTCGAGACGGGAACTCCGGTGCGGAGTCTCGCCGAGCTGCCGGCCGCGAAGATCGTGATGCTCGACCTGACGCCGCGGCAGTTGCTCACACTCGCGGGAGACCAACTCCCGCCGCGCTATCGGCGCGCGTTGGAGCGTTACCGCTACGGCCCCGCCGCGTTCAAGGTCGACTGGGCCCTCGCGGGACCGATCCCGTGGCGCTCGCCCCAATGCGCGCGCGCCGCCACCCTCCATCTCATCGGCAGCAGTGACGAAGTGCTCGCGGCGTCAGGCGCGGCGTGGCGCGCGGAGCATCGCGAGTATCCGCTCGTGCTGCTCGCGCAGCCGACGCTGTTCGACGCCTCACGCGCGCCCGCGGGCAAGCACGTCGCGTGGGCGTACTGTCATGTGCCGCACGGCTCGACGGTGGACATGACCGCGCGCATCGAGGGCCAGATCGAGCGATTCGCCCCGGGATTTCGCGAGCTCATCCTGGGGCGCAGCGTGCTGCCGCCGGCCGAGCTCGAGCGGCACAATCCGAACCTCGTGGGCGGCGACATCAACGGCGGCGTGCAGGATCTCCGGCAGTTGTTCACGCGGCCCGTGCGCCGGCGCGTGCCATATGCGACGCCGCTGAAAGGCGTCTACCTCTGTTCGGCGTCGACCCCGCCCGGCGGCGGGGTCCATGGAATGTGCGGGTACAACGCGGCGAAAGCCGCGTTACGGGGCGCCGGATTTCCGTAACACGATTCGCCGAACTACCGGAGTCGCTCGAGCAGGCGATCGAGCGCCGCGTAGGGCTCAAGCGTTCCGCCACGCCGGTCTCGAACGTCCCATCGCGGCTGGGGTGAAACGGGTCAGAAGTGTCACGATTTCATTACATCCAGTAAGCACAAATCGCCTAAAAGCGCCGTGTAACAGCTAGGCACGGTCCATGTTCTGTCTCCTGCCGTGGCACACGGCCTCGGGCGGCGAGCACGTCGTGCAATCTTCGTCCTTACCGCACTCGCGGTAGGGCTCGGGGGAGCCGCATCCCCTGCCGTAGCGCAGACGATCTACGGCGTGTCCGTGAACCCGCACACCACGGCCGCGAGCCGGCTGCCGAGTAACGGCACCAGCTACACGGTCGCGTTTACCGTGACCGACACCAGCGCCGAAACGGGCCCCGTCAGTTACGACCTGCTCACCAGCCAACGGCCCGGCGGTGCGCTCACGACGGTGTCGATCACGGGCACCAGTGTGACTCAGGACGCGAACCCCGACAGTGCCCGGGTGACGCTGCCGCAGGGCGGCGCCGTCGTCGTCACCGTCACCTACTCTGTCGGCAACGCCACGGCGGGATCGATCGACACGCTCGTGCTCACGGCGCGCGCAGTCGACAGCCCCGCGACGCGCGACACGGGCAAGCTCGCCGTGACGGTCATTCGTCCGGGCCTGGCCGTGGAGAAGTCGGTGAATCCGGGAGGCACGCCGCCTCCCGGCGCCAACCTGACGTACGCAATCACGCTCACCAACACCGGAACCGAGAACGCCGTGAACGTCGTGCACGTCGATTCGTTGCCGGCGCAGATCGGTTTCCAGGTGGGGTCGGTTAGTACGACGCTGCCGGGCGGCATAACCGGCACCGTCGAGTACTCGAGCGACGGCGGGACGACGTGGACGTACGTGCCCGTGAGCGCCGGCTGCAGCGCGCCCGCGGGATACGACTACTGCGTCCGCGCCATCCGGCTCTCGCTCGACAATCCGCTGAGTTCTGTCGGACCAAACAACATCGTGCAGCTCCTATTCGTGGCGAAGGTCAAATGAAAGGGGGAATCATGCGAAGAACGATGGTGGCGGGGGCGTTGCTGATGACGTGCGCAGCGGCGCTCCCTGCGCAACAACCGCTCGTAATCACGGCACTGAACCTCACGGCGCGCAGTCGCGGCAGCCAGTCGCAGGCGGTGCTGCCCGGCGACGTCCTCCAGTACCAGCTCCGGTTCACCAACCAGAGCCAGGGGGACGTGAGCGGTGTGGTGTTCACCAATCCCGTGCCCACGGGATTGCGCTACGTCGACGGTTCAGCCGGCGCGGATCGGCAAGACGTAGCGGTCGAGTACTCGACGGATGGCGGCAACACGTACGCCGCGACGCCGCTCGTGACGGAAGTGGTGGCGGGGCAGCGGGTGCAGCGGCCCGCACCGCCGGAGCAGTACACCCACGTGCGCTGGCTGGTGCGTGGATCGATCGCCCCCGGTGCCAGCGTGACGGCGGAGTTTCGGGCAACACTCCCCGCCGCGCAGCCGGTACCGGATTCGTCGTCTCACCAGAACTAAATGCACACAAGGAGAAACACCATGTTGCAACGGCTGCTAACCAGAATGGGGACCCTGCTCGGCGTCGCCGTGCTGCTCGCGGCGCTGACGGCGGTTTCCGCGAATGCCCAGTCGCCGACGCCAGAAGGCACGGTCATTCGCAGCATCGGGACGGTGAGCTTCACCGACGCGAACGGTAACACGTACGCGGCGGTCGCCGACACGGTCGATCTGACCGTTGGCTTCGTCGCGGGCGTCGATGTGATCGCCGGGGCCGCGACCGTCGGCCCGGCTTCCCCCAGCGTCAACGACACGCTGTCCTTCACGGTCGCGAACCCCGGAAACGGCACCGACAGCGTGACGATATCCCAAAGCATCTCCGTGGGTGGAATCATCACGGTCACGGGATATCGCGTCGGCGCGGTCACGTATCCCTCACTGGCGCTGCTCAACGCGGCGCTCGCGGGCACGGCCATCGCGCAGTCCGCCAACATCACCGTGAAGGTGATCTACAACGTGGCGGCCGGCACCGGAGGACAGTCCACCGTCTACACGCTGACCGCGACGTCGCGCCGCAACACCGGCGTGTCGGACAACGGCGTCACGACCGTGTCACCGGCCCTCACGACCGCCGTGTCCGTGACTCCCGACGGCGCGCAGAACCTGCAGCGCCTGCCCAGCAACGGGACGAACTACACCTTCAACTTCACCGTCACCAACAACGCGACGGGCACGGATGGGTTCGACCTGCTGGCTTCGCATCCGCGCACCGCGATCACGATCGTCTCGGTGAACGGTGTCGCGGGCGACAGCACGCGCATCACGGGCGTGCTCGCCGGCGCGTCGCAGGTCATCGCCGTGGTGTACTCGATCGGCAATGTCGCCGCCGGGTCGCCCGATACGCTGGTCCTGAAGGCCCGGTCGGTGGCGACTCCGGCCACCAGTAACAACGGCTTCGCCGACATCACCGTGATCCGTCCGTTGCTCGCGATCGTCAAAGACGCCTATCGCGACAATCAGACGACCTTGATCGGAGCCGGCACCGTGGTGCCCGGTGAATTCATTCAGTACAAGATCACGGTCACCAATAACGGGTCGGCGCCCGCGAGTACCGTGCAGGTCACCGATGCGTTGGCCGCCCAGCTGACGTTCTCGGGGACCACGCCCGACGCGGCGGGTTGGACGCTCTCGAATGTGGGCAACAACGTGAGCGGCAACCTGGCCGGTACACTTGCTGTAGGGGCGAGCCGCTTCTTCTGGGTTCGGGCGAGCGTGAAGTAGCAAACCGGGGATAACCTGGTGCTTCTCCTTGAGGGGCCCCGCCAAAACATCGGCGGGGCTACCCTGTTGATTTTTTCCGTCTTCGCCACGGCCGTACAGGCGCAGACGCCACCCGGCACGCTCATCCGCAACGGCGCGACCGTCACCTATCAGGCCGAGACCGGCGCAACCTTTGACCCCGTTTCCGATTCGGCATTCGTCACCGTCGGCTCGCCGGCCGGCATCGCGATCACGCTGAACAAGGCGGTCGATCGCGCAACCGGGACGCTCGGTGACGTGCTCACATACACAATTACGTATCAGGGACTGGCTAGTGAGAGCGGAGGGAGCCCGGGGAGCACCGCTACAGACGTCG
>DASTDR010000622.1:0-2724 GCA_035710265.1 Gemmatimonadales bacterium
GGGATGAACTTGTTCCCGTTGTGCACCGCGAGCGTGTGTCCCACAAAGTCCGGCGTGATGGTGCTGCGCCGCGACCACGTCTTGAAGACTTTTTTCTCGTTCCGCTCGTTGAGGGCGCGGATCTTCACCATCAGCGACTCCTCGACGTACGGTCCCTTTTTGACGCTGCGTCCCATTACTGCGTCGCCCTTCCGCGCTTACGCCCGCGCACGATGAGTTTCGTGGACCTCTTCTTCTTGTGACGCGTCTTGCGGCCTTCGACCTTGCCCCACGGATTCGTGGGCGGCCGGCCGCCGGACGATTTGCCTTCCCCGCCGCCGAGCGGGTGATCGACCGGATTCATCGCCACGCCGCGGACGCGCGGGCTGCGGCCCAGCCAGCGCGTCTTGCCCGCCTTGCCGATCGACAGCAGCTCGTGCTCGGCGTTCCCGACTTCGCCGATCGTCGCGAGGCACTCGCCGCGCACCATGCGCATCTCCGTCGAGCGGAGCCGCAGCGTGACGTAGTTGCCTTCTTTCGCGACGACCTGCACGCTCGTCCCCGCGCTGCGGCACAGCTGTCCGCCGCGCCCGATCTTCAGCTCGACATTGTGGACCGCGGTGCCGAGCGGGATCTCGAACAGCGGCATCGCGTTGCCGATGCGGATGTCCGAGCCCGGACCCGAGACCACCGTGTCGCCCACGCTCAGGCCTTTGGGCGCGAGGATGTAGCGCTTCTCGCCGTCCGCGTAATGGAGCAGCGCGATGCGCGAAGTCCGGTTCGGGTCGTACTCGATCGTCGCCACGCGGGCGGGAATCCCGAACTTGTTCCGCTTGAAGTCGATACGGCGGTACTGCCGCTTGTGGCCGCCGCTCATGTAGCGGCTGGTGATGTGGCCCTTGTTGTTGCGCCCGCCGGTCCGCTTGAGCGGCTCGAGCAGCGTCTTTTCCGGCTGGGTCTCGGTGACTTCGGAAAAGTCTGAGACCGAGCGGAATCGCGTCGCCGGCGTCATCGGCCGAAACTGTCGAATGCCCATTTAGCCCTCGAACACCTCGATCGCGTCGCCCTCTTTGAGGGTCACGATCGCCTTTTTCCAGGATGGCCGCCGGCCCTGATACCGGCCGTACGTGCGCCGCTTCGCCCGCATCACCATCGTGCGGACGCCGGTCACCGACACTTTGAACAGCGCCTCGATCGCCGCCTTGATCTGCGGCTTCGTCGCCTCGCTGTGCACGCGGAACGCGTACTCCTTGCGCGCGCCGTACGCCGCGGACGACTTCTCCGTGACGACGGGACGGACGATGGTGGCGTGCAGGTCAGGCATCGCTGGCCTCCTGCGCCGGCTTCTTGGCCGACTCGCCCACGGCGTTCGCTTCCAGCGCGCCGATCTCCAGGACCACCGTCTCCGACCACATGATCTCGTACGCCGAGGCGTCCGCGAACCGCATCACCTGCACGTCGGGGATATTGCGGCCCGACAGGTAGACGTTGTGCGCGTCACTGGCCGTCAGGACCAGCACCTTTTTCCCTGTTCCACCCAGCTTGCCGAGCAACGCCGCAAAATCCTTGGTCTTCGGCTTCTCGTATTCGAGCGCGTCCACGATCACGAGCGCGCCTTCGCGCGCGCGCGCGTTGAGCGCCGACTTCTTGGCGAGCTGGCGCATCTTCTTCGGGATCCCGAGCCGATAGCTGCGCGGGTGCGGGCCGTGCGCGATCCCGCCGTGCCGCCAATGCGGCGCCCGGGTCGAGCCCTGGCGCGCGCGGCCGGTGCCCTTCTGGCGCCACGGCTTCTGGTTGCCGCCCGAGATCTCGCTGCGCGTCTTGGTATCGCTCGTGCCCTGCCGCTGATTGGACAGGAACGTGATCACCGCACGGTGCAGGACGTCCTGATTCACCGTCCCGTCGAACAGCGCCTCGGGCAGGCTCACCGCTTTCTTGCTGGCGCCCGCCGCGGAATAGTGTGGAGCCTCAATCATGGCGGCTCGCGCCTCCCTGCTTGCGGACCGTCACCAGGCCGTTCATCGGACCGGGCACGGAGCCGCGCACGAACAGGAGATTGCGCTCGGCGTCGATCTTCACGACGCGCAAGCCGATCTCGGTGAAGTTGCGGGCGCCCATGTGCCCGGGCATCCGCTTGCCCTTGATGATGCGGGACGGGTCGGTGCCCGGAGCGATCGACCCGGGCTTGCGATGCCGCGTATTGCCGTGGGTCTGGGGACCGCCGCCGAAATGATGGCGGTGCACCACGCCCTGGAACCCGCGCCCCTTCGACACGCCGCTCACCTTCACGCGATCGCCCTCGGCGAAAATCGCGACGGTGACCGCGCTGCCCGCGGCCGGCGCCTCGCCCGTGACCGTAAAGCGCTCGATCACGCGCGGCGCGACCTCGAGGCCCGCCTTCTTCACGTGACCCGCGATCGCCTTCGGCGTGCGTTTCGCCTTCTTCGCACCGAAGCCGAGCTCGGCCTGGCCCCCCCCGGCGGCGACCGAGATGACGGGGCACGGCCCCGCCTCGATCACCGTCACGGGCACGTGCGAGCCCGCGGCGTCGAACACGCGTGTCATTCCCAGTTTTCTGCCAATCAATCCGTTCATAGTTCCTTACCGATTACTGATGACCGATGACCGGGTTGTCGGTCATCGGTTGTCGGTCTATTCGACCTTGATCTCCACATCCACGCCCGCGGGAAGGTCCAGCTTCGTCAGTGCATCGACCGTCTGCGAGCGCGAATCGAGAATGTCGAT
>DASTDR010000623.1:0-14645 GCA_035710265.1 Gemmatimonadales bacterium
GGTGACATCGAGCAACAGCACGTCCTTCACCTCGCCCGCGAGCACACCGCCCTGAATCGCCGCCCCGATCGCCACGACTTCGTCCGGGTTGACGCCCTTGTGCGGCTCCTTGCCGAAGAAGCTCTTCACGATCTCCTGGACCTTGGGCATGCGCGTCTGGCCGCCGACCAGGATCACTTCGTCGATGTCACCCGGCTTGAGTCCCGCGTCGGTCAGCGCCTGCTGCATCGGTGGAATCGTGCGCTTCACCAGATCGTCCACCAGCTGCTCGAGCTTCGCGCGCGTGAGCGTCAGGTTGAGGTGCTTGGGACCCGACTGATCGGCCGTGATGAACGGCAGATTGATGTCGGTCTGCATCACCGACGACAGCTCCATCTTGGCTTTCTCGGCGGCTTCCTTGAGCCGCTGCAGCGCCATCGGGTCCTTGGAGAGATCGATGCCCTGTTCGCGCTTGAACTCGGCTACCAGCCACTCCATCACCCGCGCGTCGAAATCGTCACCGCCCAGGTGCGTGTCACCATTCGTGCTCTTCACCTCGAACACACCTTCAGCGAGCTCGAGAATGGAAATGTCGTACGTGCCGCCGCCCAGATCGTACACGGCGACTTTCTCTTCCTTCTTCTTATCGAGACCGTAGGCGAGCGCGGAGGCGGTCGGCTCGTTGATGATGCGGACGACGTCGAGCCCGGCGATCTTGCCGGCGTCCTTGGTGGCCTGGCGCTGCGAGTCGTTGAAATAGGCGGGCACCGTGATGACCGCCTTCTCGACCTTGTGTCCAAGGTAGTCTTCAGCGGTCTGGCGCATCTTCTGGAGGATCATCGCGGAGATCTCGGGCGGCGTGTACTGCTTGCCGCTCACTTCCACCGAGGCCAGGTTGTTCTGACCGCGGACAACCTTGTACGGGACACGCTTGGTCTCTTCCGAGACCTCTTCCTGGCGCCGGCCCATGAACCGTTTGATGGAGAAGATCGTGTTCTGCGGATTGGTTACTGCCTGCCGCTTGGCGACCTGCCCGACCAGCCGCTCACCGTCCTTGGTGAAAGCGACCACCGACGGGGTCGTCCGCCCGCCTTCGGCGTTGGGAATGACGACGGGATCGCCACCTTCCATGACGGCCACGACGGAGTTGGTCGTCCCGAGGTCAATGCCGATGATCTTCTCAGCCATACTTTCAGCTCCTGGTAGGGAATTGATGCCGACCCGATGTCCTGCGTCGCAAAGGGCAAGCATCGTGCCCGGATTCGATGCCAAAAAGGCAGGAATTCGGAGCTTGGGAGTCTGGATTCGAGGGGCTTCCCACCCCCAACTCCCAACTCCAAACTCCTAAATCCCATGTTTCCCTACAAGGATGAGAACCCCACCGAGCGGCCCGCTGTCGTCACCGTTGCGATCATCATCATCAACGCGCTCGCCTTCCTTTTGGTACAGGGCGCGGGCAGCGAGAGCCAGCTTGCCCGCTCGGTCTGTGACTTCGGACTGATTCCTGGGGAAATCCTGCGTTCGGCCAAGCCCGGGAGCGGGATCGAGCTCGCGCGGGGCGTCGTGTGCCTGGTCGACGCGGAGCCGCAGTACTGGACCGTGCTGACGTCGATGTTCATGCACGGCGGGTGGTTCCACCTGATCGGCAACATGATGTTCCTGTGGGTGTTTGGAAACAACATCGAAGACGCGATGGGGCACGGGAAGTTCCTCATTTTTTATTTGATCTGCGGCGCGGGCGCGGCCGCCGCACAGACGCTCGTCAGCTCCCAGTCGATCATTCCCATGGTCGGTGCCTCCGGCGCGATCAGCGGCGTACTGGGTGCGTACCTTCTTCTTTATCCACGCGTCCGCGTCCACACACTGGTGGTCCTCCCCATCTACATCACGACGGTCGCGCTTCCCGCCTGGGTCATGCTCGGCTACTGGATCCTGCTTCAGGTCCTGAGCGGGCTCGCGGGACTGAGCCAGATCGAGAAGGGCGGGGTGGCATTCTTCGCGCACGTCGGGGGCTTTGTCGTGGGTTTCTTGCTGGTGCGGCTGTTTGCGTCTGAGGACGTCCTGCGCCGCCGGCCAACGCCGCCCGCGTCGTACATGCGCTACCGGACCTGGTAGCCATCGGCTCTCAGCGAACGGCTGTCGGGTGTCCACAACGTCGGCAGCCGCCTTCGGAGCTCGTCCCGGACGCTGCGAAACGCCTTGATGTCCTGCGGATCCGGCAATGGCCAGTGCAGTCGTTTCACTTTGCCCGGTACGATCGGGCACACCTCCTCCGCGCAGAGGGTCACAACTGTATCGACATCGATTAGCTCGATAGTGTCCACCCCTTGGGCACGCTGATGCGAGATGTCGAGGCCTTCGTCCCGGAGCACTTGAATCGCGAGCGGGTTGATTACCGCGGGGTCTGACCCGGCGCTCAGGAACTCGTAGCCCGGCGGCGCGAGCGCGCGCGCCAGGCCTTCGGCGACCTGACTACGTCCCGAGTTTTTCACGCACAGAAAGAGGATTGTTGGCATTGACCTGATCGGCGATAGCTGATCGCCGAGCTTCATCCCTCCGCATGATGCTTGATCGACTTCCCCTCCACCAGAAACACCACATCCTCGGCGATATTCGTCGCCAGGTCCGCGACGCGCTCGAGATTGCGGCTTACCAGGAACAACTCCATCGCGTTCCCGATGATGTGCGGATCCTCCATCATGTGCGTCAGCAGAATCCGGAACATCGACTGGTGCAGCGCGTCCACGCTGTCGTCGCGCCGGCAAATGGCGCGGCCGGCCTGCGCGTCGCCGCGCACGAACGCGTCGAGCGCGTCGGCGAGCATGGTGCGGGCCTGGCGGGCCATCTCGAGCAGCTCGGGCTCGGGAACGATCGGCCGCGCCTGCAGCAGCCGTTCGGCCGACTGCGCGATATTGACGGCGTGATCCCCCACCCGCTCCAAGTCGTTGGAGATCTTCATCGCGGCCGTGAGGAACCGGAGATCGCGCGCCATCGGCTGCTGAGTCGCGAGCAGCCGGATGACCTTTTCTTCGACCTCCAGCTCGAGCTTGTCGATGTCCTTGTCCCCGGCGATGACGCCGCGCGCTTTGTCGCCGTCGCGCTGTAGCACCGCGGCGACGGCCGCGCCGAGCGCCGCCTGCGCTTCGCCGGACATGTTGAGGAGCGCGACTTTGAGCTCTGAAAGCTCGTCGTGGAAGTGCCTGTGGCTCGTCGCCTGTGCGTTCATCCGAACCTTCCGGTAATGTAGGCTTCGGTGCGTTCATCGGCCGGGCGGGTGAAGACCTGTTGCGTCGTCCCGAACTCGACGAGCTGTCCCAGATAAAAGAAGCCCGTGAAATCGGATACCCGCGCGGCCTGCTGCATGTTGTGCGTGACGATGACGATCGTGTAGCTCTGCTTGAGCTCGACGAGCAGCTCCTCGATCCGCTGCGTCGCGATCGGATCGAGCGCAGAGCAGGGCTCGTCCATGAGCAGTACATCGGGCTCGTTCGCGAGCGCGCGCGCGATACACAGGCGCTGCTGCTGGCCGCCCGACAGCGCGGTGCCCGGCTCGCGCACCCGATCCTTCACTTCTTCCCAGAGCGCGGCCTGGCGCAACGCGCGCTCGACCCGGTCGGGCAGCTGGTTCGGCGGCGCGAGCGCGTTGAGCCGCGGGCCATACGCCACGTTGTCGTACACCGACTTGGGGAACGGATTGGGGCGCTGAAACACCATGCCGATCTTCTGCCGCAGCCCCACGACGTCGGTCCCGGGCGCGAAGATCGACTTGCCGTCGAGCAGAATATCGCCCGTGTGGCGAGCACCCGGCGTGAGATCGTGCAGCCGGTTGATCGACCGCAGGAATGTCGTCTTGCCGCATCCCGACGGCCCGATCAATGCGGTGACTGCATTCGGCGGGATGGAGAGATTGATTTCGTGCAGCGCCTGGTTCCGCCCGTACCAAAAATTGTAGGCGCGGGACTCCATTGCCGTTTTCATCCAAACCGTCCCGTGATGTAAGCCTCCGTCTGCTCCTGCTTCGGCTTGGTGAAGATCTCCTCCGTCTGCCCAACCTCGACCAACCGGCCCAGGTACATGAACGCCGTGTAGTCCGAGACGCGCGCGGCCTGCTGCATGTTGTGCGTCACGATGACGATCGTGTACAGCCGTTTGAGCGCATGACACAGCTCCTCGATCCGCTGCGTGCCTGCGGGATCGAGCGAGGCGGTGGGCTCGTCGAGCAGAATGATCTCGGGTTCGGGCGCCACGGCGCGGGCAATGCAGAGCCGCTGCTGCTGGCCGCCCGACAGCGCGAGCGCGCTGGTGTGCAGCCGGTCCTTTACCTCGTCCCAGAGTGCCGCCTGCTGCAGCGCACGCTCCACGACGGTGTCCAGCTCTCGCCGCGGCCGCTTGCCGTTGACCTTGAGGCCCGCCGCGACATTGTCGTAGATCGACATCGTGGGGAAGGGCGTCGGCCGTTGAAACACCATCCCGATCCGCCGCCGCAGCTCGACCGGGTTCACGTCCGCCGCGTAAATGTTGAGCTGGTCCAGCACGACCTCCCCGACGACGGATGCGCCCGGCGTCAACTCGTGCATCCGGTTGAGGCAACGGAGCAGCGTGCTCTTGCCGCAGCCCGACGGGCCGATGATCGCGGTGACCGTATTGGCCGGGAACAGCAGCGACACGTCGCGCACCGCACGGTGCTGGTCGAACAGCGCCGTGAGCCGCACGGTCTCGAGCCGGAGCCGGGTGTTACCGGGCGCTACCATAGCGTTGCCGCGTCACCCAGCGGGCGGCCACCGAGATGAGCAGGACGATGCCCATCAGCACGAGGGCCGATGCCCAGGCCAGCCGGTGCCATTCGTCGAACGGGCCGGTGGCGTACACGTAGATCTGGAGCGACAGCGTCTGCATCGGCTGCGTGGCGGAAATCGAGAAGTTCAGGTTGCCGAGCGCGGTGAACAGCAGGGGCGCGGTCTCGCCGGCAACCCGGGCGATTCCCACGAGGCATCCCGTGACGATGCCCCCCAGGGCGGTGCGTGCCACGATCTTGAGCGACGTGCGCCAACGGGGGTAGCCGAGTGCGAGCGCCGCTTCGCGCAGCGAATGCGGCACCAGCCGGACCATCTCTTCCGTCGTGCGCGCGAGCATCGGAATCATCAGGATCGCCAGCGCCACGCTCCCGGCCAGTGCTGAGAACCGCCCCATCGGCTTCACGAGGAATGTCCACCCCACGATCCCGATGACGATCGACGGCGTGCCGTTCAGGACGTCCGCAATGAACCGCACGATGAAGCCCAACCGCCCGCCGCCGTATTCGGCGAGGTACATCCCCACCCCGACACCGGTCGGGACGCCGATCAGGGCGGCCAGGCTGACGATGATGCCCGTTCCGACGATCGCATTCGCGACCCCGCCGCCCGTCTGGCCGGCGGGAACGGGACTCTCGGTGAAAAAAGCCCAGTCAATCGACGAGGCGCCTTTCCCGATCAGGTTCCAGAGAATGAGGAACAGCGCGAGCACCGCGATGAACGAAAGAACGATGACCACCCCCGTCATGACGCGGCTCCACAGGTGCCGCCCGAACGCGCGGCTCATAGCGCTCGGCTCCCGACGGCCGTTCCCCGGGCGACGCGCCAGATCAGAATCCGCGCGATCGCGTTTACCACGACCGTGAGCACAAACAGAATCAGGCCGACCTCGAATAACGCGGCGAGGTACATGCTGGTGGTGGCTTCACTGAATTCGTTGGCGATCGCGGCTGCCATCGTGTACGCCGGCTGAAACAGCGACACGCCGATGTCGTGCCGGTTCCCGATCACCATCGTCACTGCCATCGTCTCGCCGAGTGCGCGTCCCAACCCGAGGATCACGGCGCCGATGAGGCCCGCCCGCCCGTAGGGCAGCACCGCCGACCGCACCGCCTCCCAGCGCGTGGCCCCCATGGCGAGCGCCGCCTCGCGCTGGCTCGTGGGCACGGCGAGCAGGACCTCGCGCGATACGGCGGCGATGTAGGGCACGATCATGATCGCCAGAATCACGCCGCCCGCGAGCAGCGAATTGCCGTAGAACACGCCTTTGAAGAAGGGAGTCCAGCCCAGGACCGCCTTGAGCGGCGGGACGACGTGCAGACGCAGGAACGGAATCAGGACGAAAATGCCCCACGTGCCGTACACCACACTGGGGATCGCGGCGAGGAGCTCGATCACGAACGCGACGGGCTGGCGCAGCCACCGGGGTGCGAACTCCGTGAGAAAGATCGCCACGCTGAGCGCGAGCGGGACTGCGATCAACAGGGCGACCAATGACGACGCCAGCGTGCCGAAGATCATTGGGGCCGCCCCGTACACCTCAGCCACCGGATCCCAGGTCGATGTGAACAGGAACGACGGCCCGAACCGCTTGAGCGCCGGCAGCGCGTTCACGAACAGCACGCCGAACAGCATCAGAATCAGCGCGGGCAGGGTCAGCGCGAAGCCGGTGAGAATCCGGCGGTAGATGCGGTCGCTCCGATCCGCACCCAGCAGCGACTGCCAGCGCGTTTCAGAGCTGCGTCTCCCGGAGGGCACGCCGTCGGTCGGGAGGCTGGGGAGGGAAGTCATAAGGCCGCCGGAAACCTATCGGCGGCCCGAGGAGTGTCCGTCACAACGATGTAACGGGTGTGTCACTGCGAACACCTACTCCGCCGAGGGTCCCTTCCACACAGGCCGGCCGCCTGAGGTGATGTTCCTGAGCCGGACTTGAATCCACCCGCGCATGTCCTTGGGGAGCGGGGCGTAGCCAAGCTCGGCGGCTTTGGCTTGGCCGTCCGTCTGCGACCACCAGATGAACTGCACCAGCGCCCGTGCCTTGGCCGAATCGTCATACGTCTTGTGCACCAGCAACCAGGTGAAACTCGCGGCCGGGTAGGCCTGCGCTCCGGGGGAGTTCGTGATCGACACCCGGAAGTCGGTATTCTCGCCCATATCCTTCATTGCGCCCGCGGCGGCGGCCGTCACACTCTCGAGCGATGGAACGATCCAGTTGCCCGAGGAATTGCGCAGCGTGGCGAAGGGCATCTTGTTGATCATCGCGTACCCGAGCTCGGTGTATCCGATCGCGCCCGGCGTTTGCCGGACCGTTGCCGACACGCCCTCGTTGCCGCGGCCACCGAGCCCCACGGGCCAGTTGACCGACGTGCCTTTGCCGACCTTCCGAGCCCACTCCGGGCTCACTTTGGAGAGGTAATCGGTCCAGACGAATGTCGTGCCGGAGCCATCGGAGCGGTGCACGACGATGATGTCCTGGTTGGGCAGGACCACGCCGCCGTTGACGCTCGCGATCCGGGCGTCATTCCACTTCGTTACCTTGCCGAGGAAAATGTCGGCCAGCACGTCCGGTGTGAGCTTCACCGGCTGCGTCAGGCCCGGCAGGTTGTACGCGGCCACGACCGCGCCGAGCACCGTGGGAATGTGCAGCACGTTGCCCTTGATCGCGGCCATGGCCGAGTCGGACATCGGCGCGTCCGTGCCGCCGAAGTCGACCGTACCGTCGGAGAACTGCCGAATGCCGCCGCCCGAGCCGATCGACTGGTAGTTCAGCTTCACGTCGGGATGCGTCTGATTGTAGCTCATCATCCAGTTCTGATAGATGATGTTCGGGAACGTCGCGCCCGCGCCATTGATCGTCACCTGCGCGGTCGCCGGAACGGCGGCAAGCAGGGCGGCGAGTGCGGGAAAGATGTTTCGCTTCATATGATCCTCGGGTTAGAACGTGAACTGCATCTGAAGAAGTGCGCGGTTGCGCGTCGCGTCCTCCAAGGGAGTCGCACCGCCTTCGAATGAGAGCAGGTCCACGTCGGCGAGGACCCGCAGATTCGACTGAGCCTGGTACGACACGCCCGCGATCACGCGCGTTTCCTTGTTGTCCGGCACATCGGTGTTCCGATCGACGACGTCCACGCGCCCGATGGCGGCCGCCTTGGTGCCGGAGAAGCGGAACACGCCGAACGCACTCATGATTGCGCCGGTCACCGTGCTGTCTTTCGTGGAGACGTACTCCGCCGCGAGCGTCAGCTGCTGCGTCCGGTAGGAGACGATTCCGAGGAAGCGGTGGCGATCGTTCCCGCCTGTTGCTTTGCCGATACCCGCGTATCCCGTAAGGCGCAGCCCACCGACGCGGCTCGGATCATTCGTCTTCGCCAGGCGGAACGAGACGCGCGCCCCCGCATCCTTATGATTGTCCCCGGTTCCGCCCGAGTACCCCTCACCGTTGAACACGGCGAACTGCGCGTTGACTTGCTCGTTGTTCCACCGCCCATCGACGCCCACGCCGACGTCAGCCGAGCTCATGTAGCCGTTGCGGTCCACGGCGATCGTGCCCTGCATGCGGTAATCCCACAGCGTCTCCTCCCAGTCCACGTACGGGGTCTGCAGCATACCGGCCTTGTAGGTGAGACTGCTGTTCGTCGGGGTCCAGGTGAGAAAGGCGTATTTCAGGCGGATGGGCTGGTTCCCGGTGCCGCTCGGTGCGATGTCGACCGTGACGCGCGTCCCGATGCCGCCGGCGAAGCGGCCGAGCGCGTTGATGTAGGCTCGCTGGATCGAGAACTGATTCTGATGGCCGGCGCCCAGGCTGTCCTCGAGCTGATACAGGAACTGTCCATAGACGACGCCACCGACGGTGACCTGCGGGGCCTGTGGGTTCTGGGTCTGCGCCGTCGCGGGAAGCGCGGCCAAGCCCAGCGCACCCAGCGTTGCCAAGAGTCTTGCGTGCACGGGTACTCCTCAAGACTTGGGTTGGTATGTGGACGTCTGTAACGGTCTAAAGCTGGCGGGGCTGTATCACCGATCCGAGTAGCGCGTGTCACAGCTGTGTAACAACGATTAGGGATTCGGGAAGTACAGCACGATCGTAGTCCCCCGGCCGAGCTCGCTTTCGGCTTCGACGTGGCCGCCATGCGCTTCCACCAGGTGCTTCACGATGGCCAGTCCAAGTCCGGTACCGCCCTCCTGCCGGGATCTGCCGGGATCGACGCGGTAGAACCGCTCGAAGATCCGGGGCAGGTGATCGGCGCCGATCCCGCTGCCGGTATCACTCACGCGGATCAGCGTGCGAGCGCCGGCGTGCTCCGTGGCGACGCGGATTCGGCCGCCCGGCGGCGTGTGACGCAGCGCGTTGTCGAACAGGTTCGTGAAGATCTGCCGCAGCGCTTCCGGATCGCCCTGGATCGTTCCGGAGTTCACGCTCGTCTCGAGCTGCACGCGCCGCTCGGCGGCCCGCTCGGCGAACGGCGCCCAGGCGTCGCGCGCCGCGGCTTCGACGCCGAGCGGCTTCGGTTCGGGGGCCCACGCGCCGGACTCGATTCGCGACAGGTCCAGCAGGTCGTCCACGAGCCGCTGCATGCGGCGCGTGTTCGCGACGATCGTCCTCGCAAAACCGCGCGACTGCTCGTCCGTCGCTTCCGCGGCGAGCGTTTCGGCGTACCCCGCGATGGCAGTGAGCGGCGTCTTGAGCTCGTGCGAGACGTTCGCGACGAAATCGCGGCGCACGGTTTCGAGCCGGCGCAGACCGGTAACGTCGCTGAGCACCAGCAGAGTCCCCCCCCCCTCGAGCGGCCGCGCCGAGATCAGCACGGTGCGGTCGCCGAGCTCGAGCTCACGTCCTTCTACCACGGCGCCACTCAGAACCTCACGCATCAACGCGCGGTGCGGGCGGTCGTGAAACAGCTCGGCGAGCGGCGGCAGCGTCTCGCCGCGGTCGTAGCCGAGAAGGCGGCGGGCGGCGGCGTTGGTGGAAACGACCACGCCGCGCCGATCGGCCGCGAGCACGCCATCCGAGAGCGCTTCCACCAGGGTGCGGGATTCTTCGCGTTCCCGGCGCAGCGCCTCGAATCGTCGCTCCAGCTCGTGGTGCATGACACGCAGCGCGTCCACGTGCTGCGCCAGCTCGGGGATCTGGACGTCGGGGAAGTCGGCGGGCCGGCCGGCCGCGATGTCACGGGCGGCGTCGGTGACGCGCAGCAGTGGCCGAGCGAGCAGCCCCGCGATCAGCCAGGTGGCGAGACCGGCGACGAGCAGCAAGACCAATCCGGCGGCGGCGACCGCGCGTTGCACCGCGTGGACCTGTGCATCCACACTCACGAGCGAAGCGGAGACGCGAACGACTGCGACGCCCGGCGGTCCACCCCGCACCGCGACGTAGAGCTGGGGCTCGTTGGTAGACGCGCTCAACCGCTCGTCTATGCCGACCCCGCCCCCCGGGGCCGAGTCGAGGGCCGCGCGCACTTCGGGCCGGTCGCGATGATTCTCGAGCTGGCGCAACTCGGCGCGCTCGAACTCCGTGTCGCCCCGGACTTGCCCGTCGGCATCGATCAGCGTGATCCGGCGACCCAGCCGCGCGCCTACGAGCGCCGCGAACTCAGGCCAGTGGCTGGAGTCCGCAGGCGTCAGGTAGCTGAGGAGCCTGGCCTCGCGTTCCAGCTCGCGCGCGACCTGTTGCTCGAGATGGCGGCGCAGCAGGACATCGGTTGCGATGATCGAGCTGAGCACAGCGGCAGCCACGAGCAGTCCCATGCTCGCGAACAGCCGCGTGGCGAGTTTCATGAGCGGCGGCGAACGGCCGGCTTGGCGGACTTGGCGGAGGCTGGGGGAGGGGGTGGCTCCCGAAACCGATAGCCCACCGCGCGCACCGTCTCGATCCACTCCCCTGCGTCGCCGAGCTTGGTGCGCAGCCGCTGCACGTGCATATCCACGGTACGGGTCTGGATGTCGGGCTGGGCCTGCCACACCGACTCGAGCAGCTGCGAACGCGACTGGACGCGGTCGCGGCGCTCGATCAGGCGCTCGAGCAGCTTGAACTCGGTGGCGGTGAGCTCCACGTCGTTCCCATCCGCGGTGACGCGGTGCGCCGTGCGATCGAGGACGATCGGTCCACCCACCAATCGGCCGCCGGCGGCCACCGCAGGCGCGGCGAGACGGCGCAGGATCGCGCCGACGCGTAGCACCAGCTCTCTCGGTGAAAACGGTTTGGCCAGGTAGTCATCGGCGCCGAGGGAGAGTCCCTTGATGCGATCGGGCTCCTCTTTGCGAGCGGTCAGCAGCACCACGCCGACCTCGCGCGTTTCATCGCGGCGCCGCAGCTCCGCGAGCACTTCGAACCCCGAGTGGCCGGGCAGCATCAGATCGAGCACGACCAGATCGGGCCGCTCCTCGCGCGCCGAGCGCAGCGCGTCCGCGCCGGTGCCGGCGGTCGTGACCCGATAGCCTTCCTTCGCGAGGTGGTAGGCGACGAGCGCCGTGATGTCAGGCTCGTCGTCGACGACGAGAATGCGGTAGGGGTGAGTCGTATCAGGAGACATTCATGGCCGTGGCGGCTCGCGCTGGTGCGTGCAAGGTATCCGCGTCTGCATGACTCGCCAATGCATAACTCCTGCGGAAATGCCACGTGGTAACATGAATGTAGCGGGTTCGTGACAATTCCGGCTTCGCGGATGGCTTCGAGGTTAACCGGCGTTCCATCGGTATCTGGAGCGGTTCGCGGCGGGCACACCGACGACACGTGTTGGCCCGACGGGACGCGACCGAAGTGGGCAAAAGTGCACATCGAGGTCGAAACCACGATTCCGCTGTTGGGACCGCTGACGGCCTAGCAGGACACCGCGAGCCAGCCGTACTTTTCAGCGCACTATGCTGCTTCTTTGCTCACTACTCCTCGCGCTCCAGAGTCCCCTCGACACAGCTCACGTCGTCATCGTCGCCACCACCGACGTGCACGGTCGCGTGCTCGGCTGGGACTACGTCCGCGACCAGGCCGCGCCCGGGGGGCTCGCGCGCGCTGCCACCGCGCTCGAAACGCTGCGCGCGCGCTATCCCGGCATGGTCGTGCTGGTCGACGCGGGCGACCTGCTCCAGGGCAATCCCTTCGCGACCTACTACGGCCGCGTCGAGCAACGGCAGCCGAATCCGATCGTCGATGCGCTGAACGCGCTGCAGTATGACGTGGTGACGCCGGGCAATCACGATTTCGACTTCGGGGTGGAGTTCCTGCGCCGCGCCGCGGCGCAGGCCACGTACCGCTACGTCTCCGGCAACGTGTACGATTCGGCGGGCGCACCGATGTTTCCGCAGACCGTCACGATCCAGCGCGGCGCCGTCAGAATCGGCGTCACCGGCTTTACCACACCGGGCGTGATGTTGTGGGATCGCAGCCACCTGGCGGGGAAAGTGAGCGTGCGGCGCATCGGCGCAGCGGCGCCCGCGGCATTGGCGCAGCTCGCTGCCGCGGATCTCAGGATCGTCCTCACCCACAGCGGCTTCGGTGAATCGAGCTACGACACGACCGGCGTCGGCGCGGAGAATGATGCCGCCTCGCTCGCATCCGTGAACCCCAAGCCCGACATCGTGATCGTAGGCCACACGCACCGCGAAGTCCGCGACACGGTGATCAACGGCGTGCACTTCGTGCAGCCCAAAAACTGGGCACAGAGTCTCGCGGTCATCCACGTCTGGCTCCAGCGCGACGCCGCATCCGGGCGTTATCGCGTGAGCCGGCTCCAGTCGGATCTGCTGCCGCTGGCGAACGTCGCCGAGCACCAGCGATTCGCCCGCCGGTTCGATGCGGTCCAGCAAGCCGCGCGCCTGTGGCTGGGGACGCCGATCGGCAGGGCAGGACCGGGGTTCGACGCGCGACTGACGCGGGCCCAGGACACGCCACTGCTCGATTTCATCAACGAGGTGCAGCGCCGCCAGGCCGGCGCGCAACTCTCGGCGGCGGCGGCGTTCGACGTCCAGGCAAGCCTGCCTCAAGGCGAGCTCCATCAGCGGGAGGTCTCGGGGATCTACCCGTACGAGAACACGCTGCGCGCGGTGAAGATCTCCGGCCAGCAGCTGCGCGAATTCCTCGAACACTCTGCGCGGTATTACCGCTCCTACGCGCCCGGCCAGCCGCTCATCAACGACAGCGTCCCCGGCTACAACTTCGACGTCGTGAGCGGGGTCGTGTACAACATCGATCTCTCGCGTCCCGCCGGGCAGCGGATTCGCGGGCTCGCGTACGAAGGCAAGCTCGTCCAGCCCAGCGACAGCTTCACGCTGGCAGTGAACAGCTACCGCCAGGCGGGGGGCGGGGGCTACAGCATGTTGGCGCGCGCCCCGATCATCTACGACAAGGGCGAGGACATCCGCGAGCTGCTCGTAAGCGAAATTCGCCGAGTCGGCACGTTGCAGAGCGCCGCATATCTCAAGCCGAGCTGGGCGATCATTCCCGACTCGGCCCGCGCTGCCGCACGCGCGGCCTTCGCTGCCATGGCACCGCCGCCCGTCGTGGTACGCACGCGCGACAGCACGTTGTTGCGCATCCTGACGATTACCGATTTGCACGGCCAGCTCGAGCCGCGCGTCTGGGATTGGTCACAGGGCCGGCAGGTCGGCGGCGTGGCAGCGCTCAAGCCCTGGCTCGACAGCTTATCGCGCGTGTGCGGCTGTACCAGCATCCGGCTCGATGCCGGTGATCAGATGCAGGGTACGGCCATCTCGAACGTCACGTTCGGACGGACCACAGTCGCCGCGCTGAACGCGCTCAGTATCGACGCTGCCGCCATCGGCAATCACGAGTTCGATTGGTCGATCGACACGCTGCGCCAGCGCATGAGCGAGGCGAAATATCCCTTCCTCTCGGCGAACATCACGACTGCGGGCGGGACGGCCAAGCCGGAGTGGGCAACCCCGTGGACCGTGATCTCCAGGTACGGTACGCGCGTCGCGGTCATCGGCTTGACCACGACACAAACGCCGACGGCGACGGCGCCGCGCAATGTGCAGGGACTCACGTTCGGCAACGGCGCCGCGGCGATCAAACGCTATCTCCCCGAGGCGCGGGCCCAGGCCGATTTCGTGATCGTCGTGGCGCACGCGGGTGCGACGTGCGACTCCGGTATGGGAGGCGCCTGCCAGGGCGAGATCCTGGATGTCGCGCGCCAGCTCGATTCCGGCTCGGTCGACCTGATCGTGGCGGGACACAGCCATCAGCGCATCCACACCGTCGTGAATGGAATTCCGATCGTCGAGGCGCAGGCGAACGCGCGCGCGATCGGCGTCGTGGATTTCGTGCGCACAGGCGGCCGGCGCACGGTCCGCGTCGAGCTGGTCACGCCGTACGCCGATCAGGTGCGGCCCGATGTCGCACTCACCGAAGCGCTCGGCCGCCAGCAGCAGGCGGTCCGGAACGTTACCGAGCGCACGGTGGGACGGTTCAAATTCCCGCAGAAGCGCGAAGGGGCGGAGTACGGGCTTGGCCGCCTCATTGCCGACGCGCAGCGCAGCGCCGGGCGCGCCGATGCCGCGATCATGAACAATGGCGGTATCCGCGCCGATCTCCCGTCCGGTCCGGTGACCTGGGGCATGGTTTATCAGGTCCAGCCGTTCCAGAACCGCCTGCAGCGGCTGACGGTGAAAGGATCGGTGTTGCAGGATGCGCTCGAGCACTGCGTCTCCGGCAACCCCGATCGCGTGCCCGATTGCCATATCGCCGGGGTCGAGGTCTGGTACGACGCGCGCAAGCCGCCAGGGAAACGGATCGAGCGCGTGCGGTTCGACAACCGCCAGAATCTCGACCAGAACCGCACCTACACGCTGGTCGTCAGCGACTTCATGGCGACCGGTGGCTCGGGATTCAGCATGCTGACGAGCGCGGCGCGCGAGGACCTC
>DASTDR010000624.1:0-4871 GCA_035710265.1 Gemmatimonadales bacterium
GTCGTGGGCGTTCCAGGTGGTGGACGGGAAGCTCCCGCCCGAGCCTCCGGGGCCGAAACAGGTGCCGGGGAGCAAGCTGACCTTCGAGATGGAGCAGATCGAGAACCTGCTCAGCCCGCCCGACTGGTTTCCCGAGTCGCACGCACCGGCGCCCGGCATCATCGTCAAGGGCCACGGCGGCGCGCTCGCTTGCGGATCGTGTCACCTGATGAACGGGCTCGGCCACCCCGAGTCGGCCGACGTGAGCGGGTTCACGGCTGACTATCTCGTACAGCAGATGAAGGACTTCAAGAGCGGCGTGCGCGCCGACTACGCGCGCATGAACGCCATCGCGAAGGAGTTGAGCGAGGAGGAAATCTCACAGGCGTCCGCCTGGTTCGCGCAGCTCAAACCGGCTCGCTCAACGCGCGTGGTCGAAGCGGCGATGGTGCCGCAAAGCTTCGTCGGTCAGGGCCGGATGCGATTCGTCCAGCCGGGCGGAAAGATGGAGCCGATCGGCGCGCGCATCATCACGCTGCCCGAAGATCAGACGCGCGCGCGGCTGCGCGATCCGAACTCGGGATTCGTGGCCTACGTCCCCCCGGGGTCCATTGCGCGCGGAAAAGCGCTGGTCGAAACCGGGGGCGTCGGCAAGACGATCGCGTGCGGCATCTGCCACGGCGACGCGATGAAGGGGCTCGGCAACGTGCCGAGGCTGGCGGGGCTGCACCCGATCTACACCGCGCGACAGCTGTATCTCTTCAAGGACGGACGACGAAACGGCGTCGACGCGCAGCTGATGAAGAAGCCCGCCGCGAAGCTGACCGACGACGACGTCATTGCCATCTCGGCGTATCTCGGGTCGCTTGCGCCCTAAAGGTCGAGTCATCGGACTTGAGCACGTCAGAGTCATGCTCCTCGACCATACGGAACCGTTTGCGGACGGCCTCGCAAACGACAGGATCGTTCGAGACCACTTCCCACCATGAACTATCGACGGCCCTGACCTACTGGGACGGCGGGAAGCGAGCCAGCAGACGATGGAGTCGATCGAGACCCTCGCCCATCACCGGATCGCCGAAGTGTGCGGTCACGACCGTCTCGTAGCGGGCGCCCAAGCGCTCCTTCAGCATGGCTGACGCACGTTCACCCGCAGATTGCAGCGCCTTTGCGGCTTCGGAGGAGCCGGTCGTTCCCCTTGCATAGTCGACGAACGTCTGGCGCATTGTCGACAGCGCGGACAGGTATTCGCGCTCGATCCCGGCTCTCCCCGCGGACGGGACTGACGCAGCGAGAAGTGCGTTTCGAAGCAAATCGATCGGGGACGAGCCCAGCACGTCACGAACCGCGACGTTGCCCACCTTCAGGTGCTGAAACGTCGCCCAGTCGACATGGTACGCGGGGCGTTGTACTCCGAACAGCCGGCCGTCCGACCGGCGGCGGTGCCGGAACGTGACACGCGCGACGGGCGCGTCGATCTCGCTGAATATCACCTCACTGAAGTGCGTTTCGTCGCGACCGTACAGGCGAATCGTCGATTGCACCCGGGCGACACCGAGCAGCGGACGATCTCCGCCCTCCGGGCTGGCTGCCACGACGTAGCCGTCCTCATCCGGGCGGATGGGCACGGCAAACTCCTGCACCCGCACCTGGGCCGGATCCCCCGGGTTCTCGACGATGACAGCAAACCAGCGGATCGGATGTCGCTGAGCAGGAAGAGCGGTCAGCAGCCGATCGATCATCGCCACGCGCTGGAGAATCGTCGGATGGGTGCCTGATTCGACGGGCGGCGGCTTCAGCGTCTCGTTTCGAAGACGCATGATCGTCGCCTCCGCCGCCAGCATCGAACGGACTCCCAGCAGCGAGTAGCCCATTTCGTACATCTTTTCGAAGGCCCAGCGATCCGCCTGCTCTTCCTGCGCGCGCTCAGAGAGACTCCATGGCTCCTTACTTCCGCACGGAGTGGGCTCGAGATGGCAGAGGTAGTGGTGGGCAATTTCATGCAGGACGACCCAGGACACCGCACTGAGAAAGCTGCCCAACGCTAGATGCTGTGCCATCGCCCGGGTTTCGGGATCTGGGACGTCCCGTCGGACCACGAACGGAAAGGGCGGCAGAGCGTCGCTTTTCGCGCCCTGGAGCCTGCTTCTGAACTCCCGTGTCGCGCCCGCCAGGTGCTGCAGAAGCGCCGGATCGCTCATGCGGAGGATCGCAGCCGTGTCAGCCAGGTGATTGAGCTCAGCAAGCAGATCGAGATCAACTTCCAGTTGCCGCGCGCCGCCCTCGCGTTTCGCGCGGGCGTTCGGCGCCGGCTCCTGAAGCACGAGGGGAAGACGAATCTGAATCTGATCCAGCAACGCAATCAGGCGTACGTCCTTGCCGTAGTATGCAAACAGGTTCTCCTTGACAGGGTTGACGTATTCGGTCTCTGCCCGCTTCGCGAAGTCGCGCAGCTCTCCGCGCGGTATCACCATGGCGAGACCGACCGGTATTTCCGCGTGGGCCAGGACCGGGTCCAGGACCGCCAAGCACACGAGCATGTGCAGCAGGCGGATCGCTGAATGTCTACGCTCAATAAGACAACGACGTTTCATGCGAACAGTCACCGCGGGTCTGACCTAGCCACATTTGACCTGGTCGGCACCTCGGCCGATACGGCGGCAAGGCGGTCGCGCAGGCCTTCCATCATCGCCACGTCCTGTCGCAACCATCGATACCGGTCGTCTTCAAGCAAGCGCACCAGCGCATTCGGATTGCGGCCCAACAGCTCGACCAGCGTCGAGAGCGTGGCCTCCCTTCGCTCCGTACCTGGCCCGGCTGGCACTTTCGCGACGAGGGAGGCGGTGTCCTCGAAGCCGAGACCGTTCGCTGCGCGCTGCAACGCGAACAGACGAAGGTGACCCACGAGATCGCCTGTCGTCGGCTCCAGACGCGGCACGACCGCTGCCGACTCGGCCGGCGTGCTCGATGCCAGCGCGAAACGCCGTCTCACCAGTTCCTCGAAGTCCTCGTCGGCCATCACGGCCCGCAACTCGGCCGAGTCGAGCGCGGCCCGCAGAAGCTGCGGCTCCACCACGATGGCCTGAGCCAGCTGGAGGAGGGCGGAGGCTCTCTCACCCGCTTTTGCCCACTGCCTCGCATCCTCGAGGCGGGCCCTTGCGAACTGGACGCTCGGCGACTCCTTCAGCATTCGAATCGTCATGGAGCTGGACAGCTGATCGAGATCCGGCCTCCCGTCTGAAATGCTCGGCGGCGCTGTGGTTTGGGTCGTCAACTCGTTGCCCCTATAGATCGCCGTGCCGATCACGATAAGGCCGGCAAGCGCAAACACGAGACCGGGCGACGAGGTGAGGACTTTGAACTGCGTGGATGAGACCTGGCCTTCGCCGCTGAAGCTCCCGGTGATGCCCTTCTCGAGCAGATCCTTGCCGAAATAGCAGAGCAGAACGCCGGTGGCGAACGCAGCGATGTCCAGGAGTATCGTCCCGACAAAGAACCAGGGCACGTCATCCCTCCTGACTAGCCGAGACCGCAGGTACCTGCAGGGGCTAGGTTGAACGTATCGAGGACCGTCTGCGCGAGCTTCGGGAGCGGGGATTTAATCGGGTGCGTGAGCATGAGTTGATAGTACCTGCGGCCTGCCAGGATCAGCCGTGCACGTATTGCGCGCGACCCGGACGCCGTCTCCGCCCAAACGTCCAGAGCGCGGTAACCCTGGACCTGAATGGGCAGGTCCCGAAGCAGGATGCCGTCGACCGCACGCAGCGCGCCGTCACGGCTTGCCACAAGCAGCGCACCGAACTCCTGCTCGGTCTTTGGTCCTGGGCCAAGGGAGGCCGGCACCTCGAGGAACGAGAGCGCCACGCCCACGCCGTTCGCCTCGAGGGTGAACGAATGCTGCTCGATCGGCTTCCCGCCCGTAGGAATCAACTCGACTGACGACGTCGGCTCAGCCGGCAGCGTGACGCTGAAGCAGCCCAACGGACTTTCAAAGCGGTAAGACTGCGCGAATGAAGGCTGACCGATCGTCAGCGTCAACAGCAGCACGACGAGCGGTGTCGACAATCCCCTGTGCGAAGTGAGCTGTCGAGAAGGGGGCTGAGCAGCCGGTCCGCGGTGCGCTGGGCGCGACGGGCACATCAGAGCTCGCATTGCACTCGAACCTTTCAGCATGAGGCCGTCAGGCGCCTTGGCCGCAGCGCGCGCACTCTGACCCGCCGACCGCATGTTCGCGATTCCCGCGTTGGCCACCGTTCAGCATCTCTTATATACCAAATTCCTGCACAGTCGGGGCCTCCGTGCGACCAGACCCGCCGGCCGGTCACGCCGGTTACGCGCCTGCCTCGCGCGTAACCATCACCGGGAACAGGCGGGGATTCTTAATCAGGCGTCGGCTTCTGGACACTGTCGATTACGAGGTGGTACACGCGACTGCCCCGACCGGAGGTTATTCCCTGATCTTCAGTAACTTCATCAGGTTCCCGCTGAGGATCGCCACCTTGTCGGCGTCAGCCAGGAATTTGGCGTTCAGGACGAGATCCACTGTAACCGGCCAGTTGAACGGCACGTCCGTGCCGTAGACGACCTGGCTCACACCCACCTCGGCGACCAAATGGCGGAGGCCCTCTTCGGAGAAGACCATGGTGTCCACCATGATCTGGCTCTTGAGGTACTCGCTCGGCTTCCGCTTGTTCGCGCAGTTGGCGTTCGCCCTCACCGTGCACGCCACTTCGCTCCGGCCGAGATACGAGGGCAGGTAACCGCCCGCGTGTGCCGCGCAGACGCGGAGGCCGGGGAACTTGTCGAATGTGCCGTCGAAGATCAACCGCGAGAGGAAGTACGTCGTCTCGAGAGGGTTGCCGATGATGTTGCCGAGGTCGGCGCGCCCTCTG
>DASTDR010000625.1:0-4890 GCA_035710265.1 Gemmatimonadales bacterium
AAACTCCTTCCGTATTTCAAGGCTCCCTTGAGGCCCGCATTTCAAGGCTCCCTTGAGGCCCGCATTTCAAGGCTCCCTTGAGGCCCGATCCTCCGCCGGCCATCCGCCGCCGAGCGCCCGGTACAGATCGACCATGGCCACGAGCTGGTCGCGCCGCGTTCGCGCGAGGTCGAGCTCGGCCGGGAAAAGCTCCTGCTGCGCTTCGAGCACTTCGAAGTACGCTGAGAGCCCGGAAGCGTAGCGGAGGTTCGCGAGGCGCACGGCCTCGAGGTGCGCCGCCACCGCCTGCGCCCGCAGCATTTCCGTTTGCGCCAGCTTGGAACGGTCCACGAGAGCGTTCGAGACCTCGACGAAGGCGTTCGCCACCGCGGCTTCGTATTGGACCCGAGCCTGTTCCCATTGCGCAACGGCCGCTTCGTGTCCTCGTTTGATACGACCCCCCTGGAAGAGCGGACCGAGGAGGCCCGCGCCGATGCTCCAGGTGTTGCCGTCCGAGAACAGGCTTCCGAGATCCGGGCTGACGCTGCCGAAGAGGCCGGTGAGACTCAATCGCGGGAAGAACGCCGCCTTGGCGACGCCGACGTTCGCATTCGCCGCCACCAGGATCTGCTCGGCCTGTCGGATGTCCGGCCGTCGCTCGAGGAGGCTCGAAGGGAGGCCGGGTGGGACCTCCGATGGCAAGCGCTGGGGTGTCGCCGGCCGAGGTATGGGCTGAGGGTTCCGACCAAGGAGGAAGTTGATCCGGTTCTCGGTGGACACGATGGCCCGCTCGATCTCGGGAATCTCCGCCGCGACCTCGTTGAGGGTGGCCTCGGCGCGGGCGGTCTCGAGGGCGGAGGCGGCTCCTCCCTCGAGACGCCGCCGGAAGAGATTGTAGGTCTCCTGGAAGGCCGCGGTGGTGCGGTTCGCGATCTCGAGCTCCGCCTCCAGCTCTCGCAGGTCGAGATAGGCGGCCGCCACATCAGCCGCCAGCGAGAGGAGGACGCCGCGCCGTCCTTCCTCCGTTGCGAGGTAATGCCCGAGCGCTGACTCGTTGAGCCGCCGGATGCGTCCCCACAAGTCGAGCTCCCAGGAAAAGCCGACGTCCGCGATCCACCGGCTCTGCGTGGTGCCCAAAGGGTCGACGGTTGGATCGGCGCGCGCGCGCTGCCAGGCCACCTGGTAAGCGTCCGAAGGGAAGAACTCCGAGCGGGCGATACCGTATCGGGCGCGCGCCTCCTCGACTCGGGCCGCGGCTTCGCGGACGTCGAAACCGTTGCGGAGGGCTTCCTCGACGAGCCCGGTCAACACCGGGTCGCCGAAGACGTCCCACCACGCGACGTCCGCGAGGGATCGGGCCTCGGCCAGTTGCTCTTCCGCGTAAAACGCATCCGGGACCGGAACGGTCGGACGCGCGTATTTCGGCCCGACCGAGCAGCCGCTGAGCAACGACACGGCGCAGAGCGCTAAAGAGGCGTGCCTCTTCACGCCCCCACCTCCGTCGGGCTCGCGTCCGTTTCGCTCCGGGTGGCTCGCCTTCGCTCCGCCCCCGCCAGCCGCTCAACCAGCACGTACAGCGCGGGGATAATAAAGATGGCCAGGCCGGTCGCGGCAAGCATCCCCGAGATCACCGTCGTTCCCAGGATCTGCCGACCTGCAGCTCCCGCGCCCTGGGCGCTCCAGAGCGGCACGCAGCCGAGGATGAACGCCAACGACGTCATGAGGATCGGCCGGAGCCTCAGCCTCGCGCCCTCGAGCGCAGCTTCCATCAGCGTCGCGCCGCGTTCGAATTCGTCTTTCGCGAACTCGACGATGAGGATGGCGTTCTTCGCCGCGAGGCCGATGAGCATGACCAGGCCGATCTGGCCGTACACGTCGAGAGCGAGGCCGCGCCCGAAAAGTCCCAGGAAGGCCCCGACCACAGCCACCGGCACCGAGAGCAGCACGCTGAAAGGGAGCGACCAGCTCTCGTAGAGAGCGGCGAGGATCAGGAACACGAAGCCCAACGAGAGCGCGAACACCGTGGTCGATCGGCCCGCCGCCTGCCGCTCCTGGTAGGAGAGGTCGGCCCAGTCGTAGCCCATTTCCGGGGGCAGGACCTGCCGCGCCACGTCCTCGAGGGCCGCCATTGCGTCCCCCGAGCTGTACCCGGTCGCTGGCTGGCCGGTGATCAGCGCGGCGCGAAATAGGTTGAACCGCTGGGTGTCCTCCGGCCCGAAGACCCGGCGCTGCTGCACGACCGTCGAGAGCGGCAGCATCTCTCGCCTGTCGTTCCGGACGTAGAAGCGGCCGATGTCCTCGGGAGCGACCCGGTCCTCGGCCTCTGCTTGCAGGAAGACGCGCCACTGGCGACCGAAGCGGTTGAACTGGTTCACATACAGTCCACCGAGGAAGGCCTGCAGCGTCTGGTAAACGTCGGCCACCGCAACCCCCAGTTTCAACACCTTGTCCCGCTCGACATCGGCGTAGACCTGGGGCACTCCCGCGCGGAAGGTGCTGTTGACGTTCGCAAGCTCCGGCCGCTGGCGCGCCGCCTCGAGGAACCTCTCCAGGTTCTCGCTCAGGAACTGAACGGTTCCGCCGCTTCGGTCCTGCAGCCAGAACGAGAACCCGCCCGCGGTGCCGATCCCCGGGATCGCCGGCGGGCCGAACGCGAACGCGATGGCCTCCTTCACTTCGCGGCGCAGCCTCCCGTTGAGGGAGGACAGGATCTCCCGCGCGTGGAGGCTCTCCCCGCGCCGCTCTTCCCACGGATCCAGAGTGACGAAGAAGAACGCGGTATAGGAGGCCGATGTGCGGGTCAGGAGGCTGAAGCCGTTGATCGTGACCACGTGCTCTACCCCCTCCGTCTCCGCGAGCATCTCTTCGATCCGGCGGGTGACCTCGAGGGTGCGCCCGAGTGAAGCCGCGTCGGGAAGCTGAACGTTCATGAGGAGGAAGCCCTGATCTTCCTCGGCCACGAAGCCGGTCGGGAGCCGCCGTCCGAGATCGGCGGCCAGGATGGCGAATGCGGCAAGGATCGCGAGACCGAGCACGGCTTTTCGCGCGAGCCCATGGGACAGATCGACGTAGCCGTGGGTCGCCCTGGCGAAACCGCGGTTGAAAGCCCGGAAGAAGAATCCCAGCGGGCCTCTGGCCTCGCGCCGCGGCCGGAGGATGAGGGCCGAGAGCGCGGGCGAGAGGCTCAAGGCGTTGAAGGCGGAGATCACGACCGCGAGGGCGATAGTGACCGCGAACTGCTGGTTGAGACGTCCCTGGATACCTCCCATGAGGCCGATGGGCACGAAGACCGCCGAGAGCACGAGGGCGATGCCCACCACCGGACCCGACACCTCGGACATGGCCTTGAGTGTGGCCTCCCGCGGCGAAAGGCCGAGCTCGATGTGGCGCTCGACCGCTTCCACCACCACGATAGCGTCGTCAACCACCAGGCCGATGGCGAGGACCAGGGCGAAGAGCGACAGCGTGTTGATGGAGAAACCGAGGAAGGGGAAGAACGCGAACGTCCCCACCAGGGACACCGGCACGGCGATGAGCGGAATCAGCGTGGCCCGCCAGTTCTGGAGAAACAGGAAGACCACCACGATTACGAGGAGGGTGGCCTCGCCGATGGTCTTCACGATCTCGGCGATGCCCTCGGTCACCGGCCGCGTGGTGTCGAGACCCACCTCATAATCGAGATCGTCGGGGAATCGGGTCTTGAGCTCATCCATGGTCGCCTTGACGCCCTCGGCCACGGAGAGGGCGTTGGCACCGGGGGACTGGAACACGGCCACCAGGGCGCTCGGCCGGCCGTCGAAGCGGCCCGACTGGTTGTAGGTTTGGGCGCCGAGCTCGATGCGAGCCACGTCCGCAAGCCGCACCACGGAGCCGTCGGGGGTGAGACGCACTACCACGCGGCCGAACTCCTCGGCGGTGACGAGGCGTCCCTGCGAGCGCACGGTGTAGGTGAGCTGCTGGCCCGCGGGGGCCGGTTCTCCGCCCACCCGGCCCGACGGGTTCACCGCGCTCTGCTCTCGCACCGCCCGGACTAGGTCGGGCACGGTCACACCCAGCTTCGCGAGGGTGTCGGGCTTGACCCAGATCCGCATGGCGTACTCGGCGAGGCCGAAGTTGATGACCTGACCCACACCGCGCACGCGGTAGAGTGCATCGTTGACGTTGATGAGGGCGTAGTTGCCGAGGAAGAGCGAGTCGTGGGTGCCCTTCGGCGAGGTTAGGGCGAAGACGATGAGGGGAAGGCCGACCGTGCTGCGGTAGGTGAGGCCGTACAGGATGACGTCGGCGGGAAGGTTGGGCTGTGCTTGAGCGGCGCGGTTCTGCGCGTTCACCTGGTCGATATTGACTTCCGTCTCCACGTCGAAGGTGACCTGCAGCGTCATCGTCCCGTCGTTCGCGTTCGTGGATTGCATGTAGAGCATCTGCTCCACACCGTTCATCTGCTGCTCGAGAGGTGTCGCCACCGACTGCTCGATGGTGATGGCGTCCGCGCCGGTGAAGGTGGTCTGGATCTGGATGACGGGCGGAATGATGGAGGGGAACTGGGCCACCGGGAGTCCGGTCATCGCCACCACGCCCAGGACGACGGTCAGGACCGCGATCACGATGGCCACGATCGGACGGTCGACGAAGAAGCGAGCCATGTCAGCTTTCCGAGCGGCCTTGAGTCTGAGGCGCGGGTGTCGCCGTCACCGCCATCCCGGGCCGCACGTGTTGAAGCCCGACCACGATCACGTTCTCCCCGAATCTCAGGCCCTTCTCGACCACCCAGAGATCCCCCACGCGCGCGCCCAGCTCGACGGCACGGAACTCCGCTTTGCCGTCGGCTCCGACGACCACGACCCGGAAGCCGCCTTGCAACTCGGACACCGCGCGCTGGGGGACGAGGAGCGCGTCTTCGTTGACCTGGAG
>DASTDR010000626.1:0-8244 GCA_035710265.1 Gemmatimonadales bacterium
CTGGGCGGGGCCGATGCTCGGCATGTTGATCGCCATCCTGGTCTGCAGCTCCATCGCGAGGCGCATCGAGGTGGCCAAGCTGTATCACTTCGAAAACGACCGCCGTCGCCTCTTTCACCGCATGGCCGGGTCGAGGTGACCGCGCCGATTGGAACAGTGCTTACAAGACGACCCGACCGACCGTGTCGCTGACGTGCTCCAGGGCGCCCGCCGCTCGCGATCGTCCACGCGCGCGGCGATCGCTCCGGGAGTCCGCCGCCCGGACGGCGCACACACAGGGAGCGGCCTGACCAGCGGAAGATCCGTCGTCGCGTTCCACGTCAGTCGAAGCCCATTCGCGCAATCGTCCGGTGCGGCCGGAGTGGAGGACGCAGCGGGTCTCTTCTTTGTCCTGCGGACTGCTATTTGGAAACCTTCACGATCTCGTAGTCCAGCGGCGGGTCTGGAATTGGGCCGCCGAAGAACGGCGGGAACGCTACGTCGAAGCGGCCGTTGACCGCGTAGATGGACGAGCCGAACTCCGCAATCGTGGTGGGAACACGGAAGGCCGTGTCCGTGATGGTGTCCACGATCTCTCCGGAATTGAGGTCGGTGGACAGGCGGACAACGCTGATGGTGTTCAGGAAATTCTGCATGACGTAGAGGTGTCTGCCGTCCAGCAGCAGGCCGTCGCCGGAGGGAACTGTATCGCCGCCAAGGTCAATCTGCGTGGCCTCTCCGGTGTTCGGATCCACCCAGTACAGCGTTCCCAGGTCGGTGTTGTTGATGATGAGCCAGTCACCGTTGGGAGTGGCTACGATGCCGTTGGCGTTGAAGCCGCCGGGGACGAACTCAAAACCGCCGAGCGCTATCTCTTCCACGTCACTTGAGTCGGGGAGGGCGCCGCCGGGGCCCAGCGGCAGCTTATACAAGACCGGCTGGAAGCTGTCGGTGAAGTACGCGGCGTCGCGTGTGACGATGACGTCGTTGACCAGAGTTGCAGGGAAAGGGACCGTGGTTAGGGTGTAGCCGGCAAGGAGCTCGCCGGTGGCCGCATCATAGACACGAGCGGTGCCAAACCCGCCGGCCACAAACAAGTAGTTGGTGCGCTCGTCCACTTTGATGCCGACGGCCGCCAGGCCTTCCTCACCCTCCACCAGCACGGAGCCATCGCCGGTGCGGAGGTCGCCGGAGTAAATGGCGCCGTCCAGCAGGGAGCCTACGTAGAACGTAGAGCCACGGCCTACTTCGATACCCTCAGGGAAGAAGCCGTCGGGCAGTTCGATGATCTTTGGATACACGGGCGAGGCACCGAGAGCGTCAGCAAGCAGCAGTCCAGCAGCCATGAGCGCAATAAGCCGTTTCGTTCCCATGAGGACCTCCTCGTCATCACAATCCGAGCCCCCAACGCTTTGCCCTGCCATCCGCCCGACGTGTTACTGTCGATCGTAGAATGCGACGTTATTGACCGTCTGGCCCTGCGCGTTCCTGCCTGTCGTGGTTACGGTTCGTGTCTTGCCATCTGCAGCGACCACGCTTCGCACGGTCGTCGTGAGTTTGCCACCCACGCTCTGCACATACTCGTAGGTTCGGGCATCGATACGCCTGTACACCCTGGTGGTGTTCGCATCAGGTGCGCCTTTGACTTCGGAAGACTTGCCATCGAACATCGTCGTCACTTCCGTGTGCGCGGGCTTGCCCTGGGCATCCACGCCGTCAACGGTCGACTTCATACCGCCGCCCGGAACGGCTTCCTGTTTGAACGCCTGACTTTTCGGCGCGAGGTTGGCCGGATCGTACTTGGACTTGGCGAGGTTGAGCTTCCAGGTTCCGATCCATGTATCTTGCGCCTGCGCCGTCACGGGAACGGAGATGGCTAACACCGCTGCGAATAGGACAAGCTCCGGAAGGACTCGTCTCTCCATCGTGCACCTCACCTGAACCACGGATTTCCAAGCGATCATCTGCTCGCCGACCATGACGTACACCAGGTTCAGCACCCAGCATAGATATCTCATGACGTAAGATAGCCACCACCCGCCGGGCATGTCCCCGGGAATCTCCAGGGATTCTGCAGGTTTCTTCCAGGGAGCCGTCGTGAGGACTCGCTTCGGCCCGTTCATCCTCGATCTCGACACCAGGCAGCTGATCCGGGAAGGTCGGGAAATTCATCTCGCGCCAAAGGCATTTGAGCTGTTGTCGGCGCTGGTACTCGATCGGCCGAAGGCCCTCTCGAAAGCGGACCTGCAGGAACGTCTCTGGCCTGGCACCTTCGTCGCCGAGGCGAACCTGTCAAACCTTGTGGCCGAGATTCGCGAAGCGCTCGATGACGCTGCCCGCGCTCCCCGGTTCGTGCGGACCGCACATGGGTTCGGCTACGCGTTTTGCGGTGATGCGGTCTCACTACCCGATCCCCGCGACGTGGCACCGGCTTCCTGCTCGTGCTGGCTGGAATGGGACGGCCGTCGGTTCCCGCTGCCGAGCGGTGAACACGTCATCGGACGAGATGCCGATGTCGAGGTCAGACTCGACGCGTCGACGGTCTCCCGTCGTCACGCGCGAATTGTGGTGACGCCTGAAGGAGCGATGCTCGAGGACTGCGGCGCCAAGAATGGCACCTTCCGCGGTCACGAGCGCGTGACCTCGTCGCCGATCCTGCTTCTGGACGGGGATACGATCCGCGTCGGATCACTTGTCGTGACGTTCCACGCGTCCGCACAGTTCGGGGAGACGGATACGCTTCCTCCAAGACGGCCTTGATATCGTCTATCGTCTCAGCACGTCTTCCCTTATTCCCTTCGATCACTCGACCACGCTGCCTCGCCCAACACGACAGGCCCCCGCTACAGGCGCCGAATGCGCCGTACCGCCTCCGACGTAGTAAATCGCCGCCGCATCGTCTCGTCTGGCAGGGCTTCGGCAATCTGAGCACTGAGAGCGTGCGCTTCGGCGGCGAGCTCGTCGCTGCCATCGAGCGCGAGCAGGACATCGAGCGTTTGCAGCAGCAGCGCAGGGTCGGCCGTGCTGCGCGCGATCTCGACTGCGCTCCGGGCGTCGATGATCGCGTCACGCATTCGACCGAGACCGTGCAACGCGCGCGCCTTCGTGGCCAACCCGAGCGACTCGTACTTCGGACGCCCCTTTGCGCGGCTCTGGTCGATGGCTTCGGTCGCTTCAGCCACGCTGACCTCGAATGCGTCACGAGCGAGTGCCAGCTCCGCACGAGCCTGACAGAGACGCAGTCGCCACAGCCATTCGTGCCAACCCGGCGTGGTCGCCGCTGCAGCGGTGGTTTCCTGCAGAAGTGTTTCCACGGCACCTGGGTCGTGCCGTCGCGCCGCAATCAGCAGCAGGTCGATACCCGCACTGATGACGGGCGCATGCCAGCCGGCGTTCCGTGCGATCTCGCGCGCCTCCAACTGAGTCGACTCCGCTCCCTCGAAGTCAAACACGCTGAGCCGGAAACCCGCCGACATCGATGTCGCGCGCGCAAGCTGCGGGAGCGCGCCGTACTTGCGGCCGAATTGGCGAGCCTCGTCGAAGGCTTTCGCGGCCTCTCCGTATCGCCCCATGGCGCTCATGGTCAACCCAACGTGCGACAGCGCATACACGAGAACCCCGGTGTCCTGAGACGACCGAAAGAACTCAACGGCGTGGACGGCAAGAGCCGCCGCTTCCGCCGTCCGCCCCGCGAAGTACAGAGCATGTGGACCATACGTGTGGGTCGCAATGGGTGTGACTCCGCCTCGGGCTATTGCCCTGTGATGCGTCGCGATGGCGTCGTGAAGCCTTCCACTGACCATCTGGTGCACGGCGGCAAATCCGATCGCATTCGCGGCGAGATCTGCGCGGCCTACGTGTTCGGCCAATGCCAGCGCCTCGGTCGTTAGCCGCTCGAGCGACCGAACCTCGTTCGGTAACATCGTGAGCGGAGTCGCCAACTCCAGGAGGAATTCGCAGCGGCGTTCGCGCTGCTGCGGATCGAGGCACTCAAGGGCACGCTCCAGTTCCAGTTTTTGATGTGCCCATTGCCCGAGGGCACCGAATGATCGCGCACGTCGATGGTGGAGATCATTGCGTCGCACATCGGTGTCCGGACCCGCGGCCTTGAAGTCGAGCGACTGAAGCGCCATCTCGTAAAATCGAGCAGCTTCTTCGTGCGCCAGTGCGTCGGCTGCACGGTCGCCCGCGCGAGCCGCGTAGTCAATCGCCTTGTCGGCCGTACCGGCTGACGCCGCCTGCACGAAGTGATACGCCAGATCCGCCAGCGGCGGATTGGGATTCCCCTGTGCGAGCTGTTCGATCGCCGCGCCGACGCGGCGATGGAGCCGAACGCGCCGTACGGTCGTCAGCTCGCCGTACAGCGTTTCACGGATGAGCGCGTGCAGGAACGTGAAACGGCCAGCTCGCCCGGGTGCTTCGCCGACAAGCTGCGCCCGCACGCCTTCTTCGAGGGTGTCGAGTAGCGAATCCACTGGCAGTTCGCCCAGCACCTCGAGGACGTCAAGGTCGAACTCGCGTCCGACCACAGCAGCGAGTCTGAGTGCGTGATTGCACGCCTCGCTCAGGCGCGACAGTCGCCGGCCAATCACTTCCTTGACCCCTTCTGGCAGGCCGAGGTCCCGAGGATCAACGGCGCGCACGGGGGTGGACGTGCCGCGCAGTCTCGCCAGCGTACCAGTCTCTGTCAGGTGTCGCAGCATTTCTGCGACGAAGAACGGATTCCCGTCCGTGCTGTCCGTCACCAAGCGCGCGAGCTGCGGATCCGCATCGCTCCCGGCGAACGCGCCGACTAATTCTCTTACCTGAGTCTCATCCAGCCCGCGGAGCGGAAGCCGCGTCACGGCCTCCTCGCGCCTCAGGTCAGTGAGCATTTCAGCCAGCGGATGTGTGCGGGCGAGCTCGCTTTCCCGGTACGCGCCGAGGATGCAGAGCGATGCGGCGTCAGGCGAGCGGACGAGGTGCCGCAACAGGAGAAGCGTCGGCTTGTCGGCCCAGTGCAGGTCGTCCAAGACAAGCAGGATGGGGCGCGTCGCCGATGCGTTGGCGAGGAGCGCGCTCACGGTCTCGAAGAGCCGGTATCGCTGTCCCTCAGGATGCATCGCGGGAGGGGCGGGGAGATCCGGAACCCGGCGCAGCAGGTCCAAAATGAACGGGCCGAGCTCGGCGCCACCGCCAACCGCGGCCAACTGTGCTCGCAGCTCGGATTCCGGACACACGCGCACGTACCAGTGCAGCGCCTCGACAAACGGTTGGTACGGGACAAGCGCCTCCTCGTCGCACCGGCCCGCGAGAACCGTCGCCGCCCCGTCGGCTCGCCCGCGCGCAAACTCCACGGCCAGGCGGGTCTTGCCGATGCCCGGTTCGCCGGCGAGGAGGAGCAATTGCCGTTGGCCACTCGTCGCGCGCGTCCAGACTTGTTCCAACTGTGTGAGTTCGCTCTCGCGTCCGACGAAGGCCATCGCCCCTGGCCTCGTCTCGAGCATCGGTGGCAGGGGCAGCAGCATCCCGGCAGCGACGGCCTGCTTCAATGATTTCTGGCCACTGCGGAGCTCCGAGGCCACTGCTTCGAGGACGAGGCGCACGTCTGCCGCCCGCTGGTACCGCTGTCCGGCCTCCTTCGCGAGACACGTGTGCACAATCTCACGGAGGAGCGGGTGCGTGTGCGGTGGCAGCGGCTTAGTCGGATCTCGCAAGATCGACGCGAACAGCTCGTCGGTCGTCCGGCCGCCAAAGGGCCGCGCACCCGCGAGCATCTCGAATAACAGCACGCCGAGCGCCCAGATATCGGTGCGGACGTCCGTGGCGAGTCCGCGCACCTGCTCAGGCGCCATCGCGTAGGGAGTGCCTATGGCCATGCCCGCATCGGTCTCCGCAAAATTTGTCAAGTCGGTATTGGTGCGGCGTGCAAGACCAAAATCGACGACCTTCAGGCGGCCACTGGTCGAGATGATGGCGTTTGCGGCTTTCAGATCGTGGTGCACAACACCGCGATCGTGGGCGTGCGCCAGCGCGTCGGCCGCTTCTATCCCGTACCGCAGTGCGTCCTCCACTTGAAGCGGGCCGGCCTCCACGACGTTGCGCAGCGGACGGCCGTCGATGTATTCCATGGCGATGAACGCCCGGCCGCTCACTTCGCCGACCTCGTAGATCGTGCAGATGTTCGGGTGATTCAGCGCAGACGCGCTGCGTGCCTCGCGCAACAGCTTCGCACGCGACGAATCATCCTCCATAGGCGATCCCAGGACCTTGATTGCGAGCCGGCGCTCGAGCGTGGCGTCGTAGGCGAGGAACACGACGCCCATGCCGCCCTGTCCGAGCCGGCGCTCGATGATGTACTTACCGATGGTGACTCCGGGCTGAAGCGCACCCGCGCCGAGTGCGCCGGCAGGAGGAATCGCAGTCGGCAACGAACGAGTATCCTCTGCCATCATTTCGGCCGCCACTTCCACCGCGGGCACAGCGAAGAAGCCCTCCGCGGTTCGCTCGTGGGCGAGCAGCGAATCGACTCCTGGCGCAGCGCCAAGTCGCCGGCAGAGGCCTCGAGCAGACGATGGGAAATATTAGGGCCGTGTGGGAGTTAGCATAATGCCCCTTCTCCGCCGCGACCCCCGGGGATGCGCCGCTTGGTTCCTGATGGTCGTGGCGGCACCACGTCCGTGGAGAAGCCTCCCAGATTGCGACCGTTTCGCTCAGGAGTTGCGGATTCTGAACCTCGCACGAATAAGGCGTCGCAAGTCGTTGATTCTAAACGGAGAGATGACCGAGTGGCCGATGGTGCACGCTTGGAAAGCGAAGACGTCGAGCGACACCCAGCCACTCCGAGGCACGTCAACGCATACGCGATCAGCGAGTTAGCCCTCCAAAACGATTCCTCGGTGTGTGTTTGTAAACCTCGGTGTTCATCGAGGTCTTGAGCCTGACGTATCACAGTCCTATCACAATCGGCGTTCTCACTCAGAGGCTGCTGGGCAGGTTTCCTCCAACTCTTGCGGTAACGCGCGCATCTGGTAAGTGACTGGCGACCGTAGCTCCGGCGACCGATGTCCGTCGGATTTGCTACTTCCTCACGACATACCAATTGTTCTGAATGTCGTGCGCGAGTCGGTGGGTGGTCATCGATTCGAAAACCTGCTCGTTGCAGGGACTCGCGTGTCTTCTCTTCACCCCACATGGCACCCAAGCCCTCCCCGCCCTGTGCCAAGGACACGGTCATGCAGTGCATGCAAGAGATGGCGTAGAGAAATGTCCCAATCGGATGCTCGATATCTCTGTCCATGTGGCTTGTCCCGCTGATGTCCTGCATCAGGTAGACGCCTTCTGGCGCTGTTGCCGAGGCTCTTGTTTAGAGCCTCGGCGCGCGCGAACGTGATTGCGTCGGTTGAGAGATCCATGCCCATGAACGTGCTCCGCGGGTACACTTCGGCGAGCCTGTTCATGATCTGGCCTCGTCCGCACCCCACATCGAGCACTCGGATGCCCTGTGTGAGGCGCTCCGTCAATCCCGGCACGAGCGGAAGGATGTGTGACTCGAGCGATGACAGCACGGATTGTCCGCTGTCCGGCAACGTGAAACGGCTGGTGGCGGGATCGATCGTCACGACTCGTGCCGTGACCATCGCGCCCAGCCATTCGCGGACGTACCGTTCGTTGAGCCCCGCCCTCGACGCCAGGTCTTCCGAGGTTGCCGGCGGTGATTGCGTCATGACGTCGAAGAGACCGGTACGATGGCCCACTGACACCATTAAGCAAAGAGCCGCGTCGTTGAGAGCGGTCAACAATCGGCCAGCGAACGCTTGCGCCTTCGTGGTATCGACGTCAACCGGAATGCCTTCCCCTGCCATGGTGCCTATCTCCTAGGCGCGAGGATGCGGGGCAGTGCCGGAGTCGAGTTCATCGTGGAACACCAGAAAGTCCGTAGGGACCGGCGCGGCTTCCAACTGACGCAGCATCGTCGTGAGCTGACCGCGGTGATACGTCGAATGGTTCACAACGTGATACATCTGGCGCCATAGCCGATATCGCCACGTCTGCCCCTGCAAGTTCACGTACTCCACGACCACACCGAGCCGCTCAGCGGTGACGGACTCGACAAAGGCCCGTTGGTCAGCCTTGAGTTCCACCCACCGAGTGTTCAGCGCGTTGACGTCGAGGAATTCTGCGGCGTCGAATCTGTGCTGTGGCGACGTGCCCTTCCACCGCTGAAGCCATATCCATTCAGCCCAGACGATGGAGAACACGCCCCATGATGGACGTGGCGGGCAT
>DASTDR010000627.1:0-3055 GCA_035710265.1 Gemmatimonadales bacterium
ATCCTCGGGACGTCAACGACGCTCATGAATGAAACGTGCCGCGTGAGCCTGGCCACGAGCTCGGTGTCGCTCAGCGGGAACACGCTGACGCTCAATCTGGCCATGACGTTCACCACCAACTTTAGCGGGTCCCAGAACGTATACCTGTTCGCATCGAACGTCGCTGGCGCCAACACCGGCTGGCAGGATCGGGGCGACTGGACCGTGCCATAGACACGGCGGGCCTCCCCCGAATCTCTCGTCCACACTCATTTTCTATTTTTCTATCGACGCGCCCGCAGGATCAGCAGTTGGCTCTCGATGCCTGGCGTGCGGACCGTGTTTCCTTTCATACACACCGCCGCCAGCGGGCGATGAACACGGGCGCTGTCAGGCGGCTGTTGAACGCGTTGAAAGCACGCTCCAGGGGGAACACGAAAGGAGCAATCCATCCCTTGGCTCTGAGCGGAACGCGCAGAACGAGACTATTGTAAATCACGAAGTAGGCAGGTCCCCCGATGTAGCGAACGCGCTCCGCGCGGAAACGCTCGCCCGCCAAAGCGAGTAGTTCACCGTGCGAGAGGCCTCGCTCTGTCGGCGCATCGAAGAAGCGGTCCTGCCGGTACCAAAGGGCCCTCGCTCCCTCCAGTATGCTGTCCGCGCTGGGTTCCATCATCAACAACCACCCTCCCGGTTTCACGAAGGCGGCCAGATTGTCAACCGCCTGAGGGAGGTTGACGACCATGTGGTGGAGCCCACCAATGACCATCGCGGCATCAAACTGCCTTGACAGCGAGAGCGGGCGTGTCAGGTCGCCCTGCACGGCGTCGAAACCCGTCGTCCTGCGGTACCCGGAACAGGCCGCTTCGGAGATATCGACTCCGGCGGCTCGCAGCCGAGGAAATCGGCGCCGAAGCAATACCGTGTTGTGGCCGCTGCCTGAGGCCACGTCGAGCACGTCCCGATCGTTGAAATCGAGCCCCGCGAAGAGGGGGTCGAGGAAGAACCGCTCCCGGTACCGGAGGGAGTGCTCGTCGTAGTAGTGAGCCTCGTATTCCTCGTGAATCCGCTCGTAGTGGGCTTTCTGCCGCAGGCTGGCCTCGCGATTCTCAGCCATAGAATTCGATCGTCATTGGAGAGCGCACTGGCGCGATGTTAACGCCAGCGCGCTGTTTACCCACTGCTGCAGCGTCAGCCAGGTCCACAGTAGCAACCGTTCGTCGGTCATGCCCATCTGATGTCGCTGCCATTGCCGGCGGAACGCCTCGTCATCGAGGCCGGGCAGTGCAGCAGTCTGAGGACCCGGTGCAGGCAGCCGACGCAGCCATGACGCAATTGGTGGCGCGAACCCCTGCTTTGGCTTTCCGAGGACGCTGGACGGGACCAGGCCGCGCAGCGCGCGTCGGAGCAGATACTTCCTCGTCCCGTTTCGATACTTCCACCGATTGGGAAGTGAACGGCAGAAGTCCACAAGAGTCGGATCCAGGAAGATCGCGCGGCTCTCGAGCGACACCATCATCGAGGCCCTGTCTACCTTCGTCAGAATGTCGTTCTGGAGGTATATGGTAGTGAAGAACTCCAGTGTTCTCGACAAAAGGTCCGGGCACTCGCTCGATTGCCACGTGGCGATCGCTTCTTCGTACAGTTCCTCAATAGGCAACGGATCCGCGAAATAGTCGGCCATGGCCTGGGGTTCGATCGGCGCCATCCACACAGGGTTCCAGTACTGCGGCCCGTACGACAGGCCCATCAGCGCACGCCGGAGACGGAAATCCCAACTCATGTACCGTGACCCGCGGGGCAGATGGTCGGCAACGCCGCGGACCCACCGGTGGAGGAACGGCGGGACCAGACGCGAGTAGACACGTGCCGGCGCCAACGCGACAACGGGGTCATAGCCGGCAAACAGCTCGTCGCCGCCGTCGCCGGAGAGGGCCACGGTGACAGACTCCCTGGCAAACCGGCACAGCACGTAGGTCGGGATGAGGGAAGGGTCCCCCAGTGGCTCGTCGAGCCGTCCGAGGACGTCCGGGATCACGTCATATCCCGCATCCAGGTCGAGGCGCGACGTGTGGTGCCGCGTACCGAACACCTCCGCAAGGGCAGCCGCCGCGTCGGATTCGTCATACGAGCGGTCGGCGAACCCGACGGTGAAGGTCGAGATCTCACCACGGGGCAAGCTTGCAGCCGCGCAGGCCAGCACGCTTGCCGAGTCCAATCCGCCGCTGAGAAAGATCCCGAGCGGAACGTCGCTTTCCAACCGTCGCCGAACCGCCGACATCAGTAGCGCCCGGAGCTCTTCGACCAGCCGTGGTTCGTCGCGATCGGTGATTGAGTCGTCAGGCTCCAGACGAAAGCGCCAGTACGGCTGTGTCGAAGTGATCGCTGTTCGGCAGTCGTGATGAAGCATCCACCCGGCGGGAAGCTTCGCGATTCCACGCAATGCCGTGACCGGCGCCGGGATGTAGCCGTACGCAAACAGTTTCTGTATGCCGCGCGAATCCAGCTCCAAGGGAATCGAGGGATGCTGGAGGAGGGCGGTGATCTCACTGGCGAACGCGAATACGCTTTGCCCTTGAGCGTAGTACAGCGGCTTTTCACCAAACCTGTCTCGAGCGAGGAACAGTCTGCCCTCGTTGGCATCGAACACGGCGAACGCGAACATGCCATTCAGCCGGATTGGCAGCTCGCGTCCCCATTGCTCATAGCCGTGGACGAGTACTTCCGTGTCCGAATGATCCGACGAGAACCGATGCCCCAAGCCAACCAGCTGTCCGCGCAGTTCTCTGGCGTTGTAGATCTCGCCGTTGAAGATCACGGCCACGCTCCCGTCCTCGTTCCACATTGGCTGGCGTCCACCTTGCGGATCGACGACGACCAGACGTTGGTGGCCAAGACCCACCCGGAAGCGGCGGTCGATGTGAATCCCCTGGCCATCCGGGCCGCGGTGCCTGAGCACGCTGGACATGGCCCGGAGGTCGGCCTCCGAACCAGCACCGGCGAAGCCGGTAATTCCGCACATGGGCGGTGCTAGAGATTGACTGAGTCGCGCACAGTGTAGACGGGCCGGTGTTGC
>DASTDR010000628.1:0-2129 GCA_035710265.1 Gemmatimonadales bacterium
GCATGCCGATGCGGTAGTCCTCGGTGGCGAAGTAGGCGAAGTTCTCCTCGATCTCGGCCTCAGTGAGCGGAGCGGGCCGCGGCGCGAGCCGGCGCACGAACTGCTTGTGCCAGCGGTTGGCGAGCGGCGCGCCTTCCGCAATGCGGCGCGCGCAGGCATAGGCTTCTTCCCCTACTCTGGCGTCGGGCAAGACGCGCGTCAACAATCCTTTCGCGGCCGCTTCCTCCGCCTCCCACACCCGGCCTTCCACCAGGATCTCCAGCGCCACCGCGCGCCCGGTGAGCGGCAGCACGGCCGCCAGCTCGTCGTAGGCGATCGGAAAGCCCAGGCGGCTGATCGGCACGCCGAAACGCCCCGAGACGCCGGAAATCCGCAGGTCGCACATGCACGCGATCTCCAGGCCGCCGCCCACGCACGGGCCGTGAATCATCGCCACCGTCGGATGGCGGCACTCGCCGACGGCTTTCAGCGCGCCGTGCACGTATTCGCGGTGATAGCGCTTGCCCTGCCGCGCATTGTCGCGCGCGCTGGCGAACTCGGCGATGTCGGCGCCCGCGGCGAATGCCTCGCTTCCCGCCCCGCGCAGCACGATGCAGCGCAGCGAATCGTCCGCCGACAGCGCGTCCATCGCGCGCGCCAGCTCCTGCCACATGGACACGGTCAGCGCGTTCAGCTTGCCCGGGTTGCTCAGCGTCACCGTCGCAATAGCGCCGTCGCGCTCGGTCAGGACTGCGGGAGTGCCGGTCTTGATGTTATCTGCGTTCATCGGCGTTCATCCCGTTCCAATGACCACCACCAATTACTATTTATATTGACAGTCCGGACACCCCGGGAAGACGGACATTGGAACGGGATTTATTGGCGGCTGCAATTCTAGCCGATCGCCGTGCGCAGGCACGTCAACGCGACCAGCGTCCCGCCAGCCGCGCTCACGCCCGCGAAATGACCGGGCCGGTCCGGGGCCAGACACGCTCCGGACTTCATATTACCGTCGAATTCTTGCCAAACCACGTGATGTCGGGTTAACGTTCCACGGGTTGGACCCGTGCGGCCGTGTGGGGCCGCGTCACAACGAGGAGGGAAAATCATGATCGCCAGATGGACGGCAGCAATCGCCCTGTCGCTCGCCGCGCTAAGCGGCCACGCGCAGGACTACCCGACACGCATGATCAACATCACCGTGCCGAACCCGCCGGGCGGAATGAACCAGATTCACGCGCAGCCGCTCTCCGCGGTGATCGAGCAGATCACCAAGCAGCCGGCGCCTATCGTCAACCGGCCCGGGGGCACCGCCGGGATCGGCACCGCCTACGTCGCCAACCAGCCGCCCGACGGCTACAACATCCTGGTGACGACGGCGAACTTGCACCTGGCGATCGAGAAGGACAAGTTGTACGGCATCAAGTCGCCTTACACACTCGAGCAGATCGCGCCGCTGGCCCTGATGAGCGCCGATCCCCTGATCATGGTCATCCATCCTTCGATGCCCGTGAAGAACGTGAAAGAGCTGGTCGCGCTCGCCAAGTCGAAGCCGAACGAGATTGTCTTCTCGTCCTCGGGCCCCTACGGCATCACGCATACCCCCACGGCGATGTTCCTCCATGCCGCGGGGATCAAGATGCGGCATCTGCCGACCACCGGCGGCGGCCCCGCGCTGACCCAGGCGCTCGGCGGGCACTCGCAGGTAACCGGCGGCGGCCCGGCGACGACTTATCCGCTCGTCGCGTCGGGGAAGCTGCGCGCCGTCGCCAGCTGGGGCGTCAAGCCCCACCCGGTGTTCCCCGACACCCCGACGTTCCAGTCGATGGGCTACAAGAACGTGGAAGCGTACCTCTGGGTCGGGCTGTTCACGAGGACCGGGATTCCCGAGCCGGTGTTCAACAAGATGCGCGAGATGATCGCCAAGGTAACCGCCGACCCGGCGTTCAAGAAAGCGCTCGAGGCGGTCAAGGTCGTGCCTGATTACCGCGACGCGCCGGAGTTCAGGAAGTTCTTCGAGGCCGATCACAAGCGCATGGCGGCAGCGATCAAGAATATCGGCAAGCTTTAGCGCAAAGGCGTCGCAGATACTACGTCGCAGGTGAGGCGTCCCAGATAAGGCGTCGCAGAAGAAGCGTCGCAGATAGGGG
>DASTDR010000629.1:0-2663 GCA_035710265.1 Gemmatimonadales bacterium
CGTAACGTGTAGGGAATGACTGGCGTGCTGCTGATATGTATCGTCGGATTCGGGCTGCTCGCGGTGATCTTGCTCATCTCGGGGCTCGCCGCATGGCGCCGGAAAGCGAGAGTCGGATCGTTGCTCCGGGTCTGCGCCGCCGCGTTCGCCCTCACCATCGCATTGCTGTGCGGCACGATCAGCATCGGGATCGGTGGATATCGCGCGCTGACGCAGGAGGAGGTCGCCGCCACGATCGAGACCGAACCGATCGGCCCGCAGCGGTTCCGGGCAACGGTGTTGCTGCCCGACAGCAGCCTGCATATGTACGATCTTGCCGGCGATGAGATCTACGTCGATGCGCACATCCTGAAATGGCGCCCGCTGGCGAATCTGCTCGGGTTGCATACGGCGTACGAGCTCGACCGCATTGCGGGCCGTTACCACAGTGTCGCCGACGAGCAGACGCGGGAGCGGACGGTGTACTCGCTGTCGCAGGCGAAGCCATTCAACACGTTCGATCTCGCCCGCCGCTACTGGGTGCTGCGGCCGTTCGTCGACGCGCAATACGGCTCGGCCACGTTCATCAACGCAACCGGCGCAGACCGGCCAGCAGATGCGAGGAGTATCACGTATGAGGTTCGGGTCTCCACTACGGGGCTCCTGGTCCGGGCGGCCCACCCAAGGTAGAGTTCTCGCCGTGGCCGACAAGAGACCAAAACCGAACTACTCCAATGCCTGGCGCGAAGCGCGCCAGCTGGTGTGGCAGCACCGCGGGCGGCTGGGACTCGGCCTCGGGCTCATGCTGGTCAATCGCTTGGCGGGCCTCGTCTTACCAGCGTCCTCGAAGTATCTGATCGATCATGTGATCGGCGAGCGGCAGGTCGAGCTGCTGCTGACGATCGCGCTCGCCGCGGGGGCGGCCACGCTGATCCAGGCCGTCACGTCGTTCGGCCTGTCGCAGGTCCTGGGCGTCGCCGCCCAGCGCGCGATCACCGAGATGCGCAAAGCCGTGCAGGCGTTCGTGCTGCGTCTGCCGATCGGCTATTTCGACTCGACCAAGACCGGGGTGCTGATTTCCCGGATCATGACCGACGCCGAGGGGATCCGGAATCTCGTCGGGACCGGGCTGGTCCAGCTGGTGGGCGGACTCGTGACGGCCTCCATCGCGCTCGGCGTGCTGTTCTGGCTCAACTGGCAGCTCACGGCGATCTCGATCCTGATTCTCGCCCTGTTTGGGGGCGGGATGGCGTTCGCGTTCGCCAAGCTCCGGCCGCTGTTTCGCGAGCGCGGCAAACTCAACGCCGACGTCACCGGCCGGCTCGGCGAGACGCTGGGCGGCATCCGCATCGTGAAGGCCTATCGCTCCGAGCGGAGTGAGCGCCTGGTGTTCGCGCGCGGCGCACACAACCTGTTCCGCAACGTGGCGACGACGATGACCGGCGTTTCCGGGCTGGGGGCGTTCGCGCAGGCGGTTATCGGGGCCATCGGCGTGCTCATGATCCTGGTCGGGGGCCGAGCGATCCTGAACGGCTCGATGACGCTGGGCGACTTCGTCATGTACATCTTTTTCGTCGGGCTCGTCGCGGCGCCGCTGATCGGAATCGCGTCGATCGGCACGCAGATCACCGAGGCGTTCGCCGGGCTGGACCGGATTCACGAGCTGCGCCGCATGACCACCGAGGACGCCGAAGATGCGGGAAAGGCGCCGTTGCGTTCCCTGCGCGGCGACGTCGCCTTCGAGCACGTGACGTTCGCGTACAAGCCCGGTGTGCCCGTGCTCAAGGACGTATCGTTCCACGCGCGCGCCGGCTCGACGACGGCGCTGGTGGGATCGTCGGGCTCGGGAAAGAGCACCTTGATGGGGCTGGTGCTGGCCTTCAACCGGCCCGAGCAGGGCCGGGTGCTGGTCGATGGGCGCGATCTCGCCACGGTGCCGCTCGCCGACTACCGCACGCAGCTGGGGGTCGTGCTCCAGGACAACTTCCTGTTCGACGGGACGGTGGCCGAGAACATCGCGTTCGCGCGGCCGCACGCGACGCCCGCGGAGATCGTCGCGGTCGCGCGCATCGCGCATGCGGATGAATTTGTCGATCAGTTCGACGAGAAGTACGACACGGTGGTCGGCGAGCGCGGAGTGAAGCTGTCGGGCGGGCAGCGCCAGCGCATCGCGATCGCGCGGGCGATTCTCGCCGATCCGCGCATTCTGGTGCTCGATGAGGCGACCTCGAGTCTCGATTCCGAAAGCGAAGCCAAGATCCAGGACGGACTGCGGGCGCTGCGGAAGGGGCGGACCACCTTCGTGATCGCGCACCGGCTCTCGACGATTCGCAGTGCCGATCAGATTCTGGTGCTGGAGGGTGGGCAGATCGTCGAGCGTGGGACGCACGAGGAATTGCTGGCGGCGAATGGGCGGTACCGGCAGCTGTACGATAAGCAATACAATTTTGAGAGAGACAGATTCATCAATCCGGGGGAAGACTTCACGCCGGAGCCGGAGGCGGGCGTGCCTGTAACACCACTGACACCACCGGGACGACTCTAGCTAGTCAAGACGCCAAGACGCCAAGTTGCAAGTGGCTTCAAGAAGCAAGAAGACAGACGCCAGGAAAAGCGGTTGCCTTTCCTGGCGTCTTGCACTTTGAGCTTGTGACCACTTGCGTCTTGGCGTCTTGGCGTCTTCC
>DASTDR010000630.1:0-4970 GCA_035710265.1 Gemmatimonadales bacterium
TCGCACTTTCCCGCGCGCGGCCACGCGCCAGTGTCCCTCGACGCGCCCGCCGCGCCCGTATGCGATTTCGTCGTGCAGATTGACCGTCGCACAGACGTGGCTGGGCACCACCCAGACCTTCTCTCCCACCTTCGGCTTTCCGTTGGAGTGGGGAAGCTCTACGTACCCATGTTCTTCGTTCATCTTGCGCATCGTCCACGATTGTCCGATGAAGTGCCCGAACGTCCCTACGCCGTAGGTGGGATCGCTGGAGAATGTTTTGGACCCGGCGTCGATCACGCATTGCCCCGGCACGGAGGTGCTGACGACCGTCGTGAGCACGCGCAGCGCGCAGTCGGACTCAACGCAGACTTTCGCGTTGAGACTGCTCGCATCGTAGAACACGTAGGTCCCGGGCCGGATCTCGGTGGTCTGCGGAATCAGCGGCGTCTTCGATGCGCCTGGCGTCGAGCCGCCGGAGACGATCGTGGCCTCGAACCCGGCTCGTGAAAGCGCATCGAGCACGGCGTCGATCTTCGCGCACGCCGCGCGAAAACCGGTTTCATCGAGCCAGGACGGCCAGTAGCAGATGCCCTGGAAATCGGAGCACACCTCAGCGATCTCGACCGCCTGCTCCGGCGACTGCGCCCCTGTGCGGCCCACACCGACATCGATCTCGACCAACGTTTCGATCCCCTTGAGATCTCGGGCGATGTCGACGGAATCAATCGCGACCTTCACGCGGCGCGTCTTCGTGAGTTCCTGCAACCGCGCAACTTTTGACTTGACGAGTGGATAGGCGATCAACACATCCTTCCCGGGCAGCACTTCCGCTTCGCCCACCTTGGCAACCGTGATGCCGATGGCGCCGGCGTCGAGCTGCATCTGCGCGATCTCGGGGATCTTGTGTGTCTTCGTGTGCGGCCGGAGCCCTACGCCCCACGCCCGGCATTGCTCCTGCATGTGCGCGATGTTGCGCTCGAGCGCGTCGAGATCGACGTACAGGGCAGGGGTGTCGAGGTCAAAGGCGTGCATTCGGAAGGCGGTCACGTTAACGCGCGGATGCGCTTGCGGCCATGGTCCCCGAACTGATTATGACGTCTGGTGCGCAGAGCCTGCCATTCTGCGACCAGGTGGCCCAGATTGCCCGTGAAGGAGGGCACCATGGGTCGCCGCGGATTCGTCATGCTTGCTGCAGTTCTCACAATGGTCGCCGCCGCCGCGTGCGGGGACGGGACGGGCCCCGAAGGGTTCGTCGTCACGGGTCGCATTGAAAACAACACGTTGGCACCGATCCCCGTGAACACTCGGCTCTTAGCGGTGTGGGGTGTGTCCTCTGGCACACCTGATTACGGCTACGTATTCGGTGAAGGAACGATCAATCGGCTCGCGGGCACGTTTCGAATTCGATTCGATCAGCCCCCGCCCGACGATGCGTTGAATATGGGCGAGCTTGGTGTCGCATTCCTCATCGCCACAACGGACCAATCGTTGACGCAGGGGCGCCTCCCCTCGGGTCCGATTGGGTACGCCGGCCTAACGGCCCGCTACGCCGTGATCTTTCTGAAAAGCGAGAATGCATCCCAGTTCCGCAGCTGGGCTACGCTATTTGACATCGGGTACTCCGTCGGCGTGGGGGTCGAGGCTCTTCCGGGGGAGACCTTCGACACGTTTCGGCCCGACAGCCCCTCGAGCCCCGTGCTCATCATCGACGTTCCCGCCAATATCGATATCGTGAATTGGACCTGAGCGACCCGCCGCTATCGAGGCTTCTTCGCGATGCACTCGATTTCGACGGCGATGCCGCCCGGCAGCGCCCCGGCCTGGATCGTGGTGCGCGCCGGGAACGGCTTCGTGAAGTACGTCCCGTACACCTCGTTCATCGCGGCGAAGTCGTTGATGTCGCGCAGATACACGTTGCACTTCACCACATGGTCGAGCGACGAGCCCGCGGCCTCCAGGATCGCCTTGAGGTTTTCGAACACCCGCCTGGTCTCGGCACGCGCATCTCCTAACTCCAAACTCCCAGTTCCCGGATTTATCGGTCCCTGGCCCGCGACAAAGATGAAATCTCCCTCGACCACCGCCTGCGAATAGGGACCCACCGGTTTGGGTCCCCGGTCGGTCTGAATCGCGTGTCTCATGCGCTCCCCTTCAATCGTTTCCACAGGTGATGCACCGGGAACCCGGCTGCCGCAATGGCGAGACCGTAGATCGGCGCGAAGTTGCCGACCTCGATTTGACCCCACACGATCGCCGTGAGCCCCACGACAGTCCCGACCACGAACACGAGCGGCACCCACGGATACGCGGGTGTGCGGAACGGCCGCGGCGCGTCCGCCAGCTTGCGCCGGAGCACGAACAGGGCGCCCACCGCGAAAATCAGTGCTGCCCACTCGATCACGACGAAGTAAGTGATGAGCGCGTCGTAGTCCCGGAGCGCGAGCACCATGATGATCCCGACCGCGCCCACGATCAGCTGGGCCGTCCAGGGTGTGGACCAGCGCGGATGGACCTTGCCCAGAAATGCGAACGTGAGCCCGTCCCGTCCCATCGCGTAGGCGACGCGCGGCTTGGCGAGCAGGTTGCCGTTCAATGCGCCAAGAATGCTCGTCATGATCGCGAGCATGATCAGCGTGCCGCCGGCCGGTCCCACGATCGCGGTCATCACGGTCCGGGCGATTGCTTCCTTTTGCTGCGCCATCACACTCACCGGCATCATGTACAGATAGGCGAGATTGGCGCCGATATAGAGCGTGACGATCGTCAGCATCCCGACGATGATGATGCGCTTCATCTGGCGCTCGGGAGCGACGACTTCACCCGCGATCATGCTCACCGCCACCCAGCCGTCGTAGGTCCAGATCACGGCGGCGACGGCGCGCGCAAGGCCGCCGGCCTGAAGCGAGCCGCCGGCGGTAATGTTGGACACGTCACCGTTGCCCAGGACGAACGCGCCGGCGATGATCGCGGCCAGCGCCGTCACTTTCACGAGCGTGGTCACCCCGCTCACGGCCGCGCCGACGCGCGCGCCAAGAATGTTGGCGGCGGTGAGCGCAACGATGGACGCGATCGCGATGAGTTGGACGCGCGAGTCCACGGGAAGACCGAGCAGGTTGAGCAGGAATTCGGCGAAAACCACGGACAGGGCGGCGACGGTCGTCGGCGTCGTGATCAGCACGTACAGCCATCCGAATACGAACGCGGCGGCATCGCCGTACGCCTCGCGCAGGAACACATACACGCCGCCCGCGCGCGGCAGCAGTGAGGTGAGCTCGGCCAACGCCAGAGCGCCGCAGATGCTGATCAGTCCGAACGCCGTCCACAGCCCCATGACGACGAGCGGATTCGGAACGAGCCCCGCGATCGTCGGTGGCGTGCGGAAGATGCCGCTGCCGATCGTGATGCCGACGATGAGCGCGATGCCGCCGCCGAGTCCGATGACGCGCCGGAGGTCGTGCGCCGGTGGCTGTGTGGGCGCCGTGTTATCGGACCGCAGCGCGCACCGCTTTCCCGGGCGTCACGCCGGCGACGGACCGTCCGTTCGTGACGACGGAGATCCCGTTCACCAGCACGTGCGGAATCCCGACCGGGGCGAGTGCCGGTTCGCGGTAGGTCGAGCGATCCAGCACCGTGGCCGGATCGAAGATCGTGATATCGGCGTCGGCGCCGACGCGCAGGCGTCCCTTGTGCCGCATCGCGGGGACGTGATGTTCGAGCCGCTGGGCCGGCATCAGGGTCATTTTGCGGACCGCCTCCATTAGAGACAGCGCCCGCTGCTCACGGACGTAGCGGCCCAGCACCTTCGCATACGTGCCCGTCGTGCGCGGATGCCCCCGTCCGTTGATCCAGTACGCGTCGCTCGCGATGATCGTCAGCGGGCTCCGGATCGCGGCCATGACCATCGCCTCCGTGTTGCTATGGATCACGACGGGACCGCCGCTGCGCGTATAGCGCGCAAAGCTCTGGCGCGTGAGCCGCTCGCCCGTGGGCGGCCACTCCAGCTCACCGAACCGCGCGTCCGGGACCGACCGATACATGTCCTGGATCGTGGCCGATTGAATCTCCGTCATGCCCGCCGTGTACGGGTACGCCTCCGTGGTGACGTCGCGCCCCTGCGCCTGCGCATCGCGGATCATGTCGAGCATCGCGGGCGTCTGTTCGACGCCCGAGCTGTTGATGTGCACCACATGAAGCGGCGCGTTGGTTTCGGCGGCGAGCGCAAGTGCTTGGCGAAGGCCGGCGACTCCCGAGTGGATGTGGACGTGTATTGAGGTCTGCGCTTTTGCGGCGGCGCGGAATACCGCCAAGAGCTCCTCAGGCGTAGCCGCCGGTGTGTAGGGGAGACCCGCACCAACCGCCACCGCGCCTTCCGTTAGCCCGGTCTCGATGCGTTGTGCGATCTCGGTGACTTGCGCGGGCGACGCAGCACGGTACGCGCCGGCGCCGACCGGCATGATCGTCCCGGAATCGTGCATTACGGCCATCCGCACTCGGATGTGGCCGATGCTCACGCCATAGTTGATCCGTTGGCCGGCGCTGCGGTGTCCGTACCACCCGGCGACGTCCTCGGTGCCAAGCTCGAGCTCGAGCGCGGTCGTCACGCCGTCGAGCGCCGCGAACTCGTACGTCTCAGGCGTTTGTCCGTGTGCGTGCAAGTCGATGAAGCCCGGCGCGATCACGAGCCCGCGAGCGTCGATCGTGTCGCGGCCGTGGATCGCGTCGCTCGTGATGATGGCAATGCGACCATCCTGGAGCCCGACGTTGCGGACCGCGTCGAGGCTGGATTCCGGGTCGATGACGCGTCCTTCCAGAATGACCCGGTCGTAGATAGCGTAGCGAGCCCCGGGCGTTAGCCCGGGGCCCACCAGCACCAACAGCAGAACGGCAACAGTGGTCCTAGACCTTGGACCAGAGATACTGATTCGTGACCTCATGGTGGAACTGGATCTCGGCGGCCTTCACTTCCGCGCCGAGCGCTTTGGGGCAGC
>DASTDR010000631.1:0-6601 GCA_035710265.1 Gemmatimonadales bacterium
CCGAGGTGGCTCTTCACCACGTCGCCGGGCTTGATGGCGGTGCCGGACGGCAGGTTCTCCGTGGCCGGGATGAGTCCGACCACGTTGATCTTGGGTTTCAGACGGCCGAGGACCTCGAACGTGCCAAGCACGGCCGTGGCGCCCGACTTGTCGAACTTCATGTCCTCCATGTTCGCGGCCGGCTTGATCGAGATACCGCCCGAATCGAATGTCACGCCTTTCCCCACGAGCACAACGGGGGCACCGTTGCCGCCCTGATACTCGAGCACGATGAACCGAGGCTCCTCGGCGCTGCCCTGCGCCACTGCCAGGAGCGCGCCCATCCCTTCCTTTTGTATCTGCGCTTTGTCGAGGACGGTCACGGTGAAGCCGTAGGTCGCGCCCAGCTTCCGGGCCAACTCTCCGAGGTAGGTGGGCGTCGCGATGTTGCCGGGCTGCATCTGGAGATTACGCGTGTAGGCGTACCCCGCCGCAATCGCGTCCCCAATGCGTCGTCCCGCCTCAGCTTCATCTTTATCCGAGCCATCGACGAGCAGCTCGACCGACTCGAGATCAGGTTTGGGGTCTTCCGGCTGCTTCTTCAGCTCGGTGAATTGCCAGCTGCCCTGGGCGACGCCTTCGATCGCGACCTGGGTCAGCTCCGCGGCCCCCAGACTCCCCCGCGCCTCTTTGGCGACCGCGAGCGCGAACGCCTTGGTCCCGATGGACCGCGCGCGCCTGGCCGCAATCGCGGCGGCCCGGCGCACCGAGCTGCGCGTGATCTCGGAGGCCTTGCCGACGCCGACGAGCAGGATCCGTTGCGCCTTTCCCCCGCCGTACACCAGCAGGGTCTCGTCCTTCTTTCCTTTGTAGTCGCCGGTGGCCACAGCCCGCTCGAGGGTGGCGTCCACCGCCGGCGGCGAGCCCTGGGCGACGACCAGGGCCAGGAGCGGGGTCTCGATGCTGGTGAGCGACTTGGTCGAGAGCGACGACTTCATGGCAGGTGCTCGATGATCGCGTCCGCGAACGCCGAGGTGGAAACTTCGGTGGCCCCGGGGAGCTGCCGCGCGAGATCGTAGGTCACTCGCTGCGCGGCGATGGCTCCTTCGAGACCGCGGACGATGGCGCGCGCCACGTCGTCCCACCCCAGCTCTTCGAACATCATCACTCCCGAGAGGATCACGCTGCTTGGATTCACCTTATCCTGCCCCGCGTACTTGGGCGCGGTCCCGTGCGTTGCCTCATACACCGCATAGCCGTCGCCGACGTTGCCGCCGGGTGCGAGGCCCAGCCCGCCGACCTGCGCCGCGGCGGCGTCGGACAGATAGTCTCCATTGAGATTGGGCGCGGCGATCACGGCGTACTCGTCGGGCCGGAGCACGAGTTGCTGGAACATCGCGTCGGCGATGCGGTCCTTGATCACGATCTTGCCGGCGTCTTCCTTGCGCTTGCCGCCTTCGGCTTCGGTCACGGTCTGCTCGCCGAACCGTTCCTTCGCGACTTCGTAGCCCCAATCGCGAAAACCGCCTTCGGTGAACTTCATGATGTTGCCCTTGTGCACCAGCGTCACCGAGGGACGCTTGCGGCGGATCGCGTACTGAATCGCTTTCACGACGAGTCGCTGCGAGCCGAATTTCGACATCGGTTTGACGCCGATGGCGCTGCCGGGCCGGATCTTGGCGCTGAAGCGCCGCGACAGGAACTCGATCACGGCGTCCGCCTCCGGGCTCCCCGCCTTGTATTCGATTCCCGCGTATACGTCCTCGATGTTTTCACGGAAGATCACGACATCGAGTTTGCGCGGCTCTTTGACCGGCGCGGGCACGCCGGCGAAGTAGCGCACCGGGCGAATGCAGGCGTAGAGATCGAGAATCTGGCGCAGCGCGACGTTGAGGGAGCGAATGCCGCCCCCGACGGGCGTCGTCAGCGGGCCCTTGATGGCCACGCGGTGCTCGCGAATGACCGCGAGCGTGTCGTCCGGGAGCCAGTTGCCTGATTGATTGAAGGCCTTCTCGCCGGCAAGCACTTCGCGCCACACGATGCTGCGCTTGCCTTGCGACGTCTTGTGAACCGCGGCATCGAACACTTTCGCGGAGGCCCGCCAGATGTCCGGCCCGGTGCCGTCGCCTTCGATGAAGGGAATGATGGGATGGTCGGGGACGATCCAGTGTCCGTCCCGAAAATCGATCTTGGCGCCGATGGCGCCGCCGCGGCGGCCTTCAACCTGTGTTGGCATGGCACCCATCTTACAACAAAAAGGCCCGTCTTTGCAGACGAGCCTTTTTGGTCTTCAATCGTCGGTTATCGGCCAGCAGATCTGATGACCGAAAACCGATTACCGATCACAAAGTTACCAACCGATCGCGAGCCCGGCGCTCAACACGAGGTCGTGTTGGAACTTGCGACTGCCGTCGAAGTCACCGCCGTAGAAGTAGTCCTCACCTTCGAGTCGGAGACCGACCGATGAGGAGAACGGGATGCGGAAGCCGAGTCCGACCACGCCGCCCCAGTCCGTGGTGCTTTCGTTTTCGTGCGCCACGTTATGGCCGACGCGAATGACCGAGGCTCCACCGCTCAGGAAAACGCCCAACCGAGACGTCGCGGGCGAAAGCCCCAGCATGAGCTTGGCGCCGCCCAGGAACACCTGCGTGTTGCGGTCCTCGTTGATGGTGGTGCCGGAGACCGTCACGTTTGCCGGTGCGAAGCCACCGGTGAGCTCGAATCCGATCGGACTCTTGCCCCAGAACGTAAAGCGCGCGCCCATGATGAAGCTGTTGTCGCGCTTGATGTCGGTGCCGACGGTGCTGAACGAATTATTGGTCGGGACATAGGCGCCCGCCCACGGGGTGAACGAGCCGCGCTGCGCGGCAGCGGGCGCAACGCCCACCGCCCCGATCAGAGCGACTAACGCGATGCCTCGAAACATAGGGATACCTCCACATAGGTTCGCCGCCACGCCGGAGTAGGCGCGGGCGGTCTACACAGGACGTTCGCCAGATCCGCGACGTGCAACAATCATCCAGGGGGAGCGATAACGGGCTACGACGACGGATGTACGAACGATCTAGTCGACCGCCATCCCCGGATTAATGCTTCGCGCGTGCGCGTGACGCGCCGGAACGGGGCGATGTTGGATGGGTAGGTGCAGGCATGCTCATGAAACGGATTGCGCACTCGAGTGTCGTGCGCACACTCGTGACGCTCGTGACGAGCGCCTGCATCGGCGGCACCGGCTCCGTGTCATCGGCGTGAACAGCGACGGCGGAGGCACGGCTAATGGTGCCGTGACCAGCAGCACGTTCGTGATCACCACCACCACGGGTCCCTAGAGCCGGTATCCCACCAGCGTTCCTGCTGTCGTCTGCAGGAACAGCATTCCCGCGATGTCGTCCACCGCGTACACGGGCTCGCGCTCTTTGCCCAGGCTCACGCGCGCCCGCGGCTGCGCCGAGTCCTTGTCGATCTGCAGCAGCACGTTGCCGTTGCCCTCGGGTGCGCGCGTCAGCATGAACACCGAGCTCGGCGCGGTGAGCGTCGCCTTGAACCGCTTGCTCGCCAGCGCCGAGGCCTGACTCGAGTATCCCTGCAGTTGGGCGCCACCCTGCGTGTAGGCGGTTGAGAGCTGGCTGTAGACGTATTTCGCCGTCGTGTCGCTCGACTGCCGCGCCGCCTGCGCAAACGCATCGCCGTAGGCCGACGCTGCAGCGCCGTACAATCCGGCGCGCACCGACTGGACGCGATACAGCGCGCGCAGCAGGCCGGGCAGCTGCGGCGCGGGATGATAGGCCTGCTGCTTGAGCGCTCCGTCGCGGCCCACGACGACGAGATTCTGCGACGACGTCAGCACGATCCCCGCCGGCCGCAGCTCCAGCGCCGTCGGATCCTCGTTGCCCTGCAGCTTGATCTCGGGACCCAGCGCGCGGAAAGACCCGTCCTGACGATTGACGGCATAGACGTGCCGGTCCTTGTTGGCGTACACGTAAAGCGTGCTGCCCTCGACGGCGTGCAGAAGACGCGAGTTCTTGCCGCCCTCGATCGCGTCTTTGTACTTCGGCGCGCCGCTCGTCAGATCGATGACGTTCACTTCGCCGTTCGTTGCCGCGTCCGAGCGCGAGATGTACAGCAATCCCGCCGGCGCCAGCTCGGCATAATCGAGCAGGCCCTTGATCTTGACGTCTTTCTCGAGCCGCAGCGTTGCCGTCGCGACCGTCAGCACATTGATGTAGGTCTTCGAGTCGGCATCGACCGCGAGTACGACAGCGTCGCCCGCGATCAGCGCATTCACGACGTCCCCGCGCATCTTCACCGGCTTGGGCGCGATGGTGCTGCCGTCGTCATAGCGCGCGACATTGAGGCCCGTCTGCACCACGCCGTTCACGATCCGCACGTTGCCCGTCGCCTGATCGGGTGGCGGGCCCTCGGTGAGCATGACGATGCCGGCAGGATGCTGGATGATGTCCCGGATCCAGCCGTTCACCGTGGCGGGCTTGGCCCACAGCGGCTGCCCGTCAGCAAGGCGGTAGGCCATCAACCGCTCGTCGTAGCTCACGTAAATGCGATCCGGCTTTGCCACGGACTGATATAGGTGGACCTTGTGCGGGAACGTGCCCGACCGCGCCATCTGCAACGAGGCGTTCCAGCGGATCGCCCCGGTCTTCGCATCGAGCGCCCGCAGTCCCATGAGGGTGTAGACGACGATCACGTCCGGCCCCGCCTGCAGCACTTCGAGATGGGTCGCGCTCGCGGCAGCGCGCACGACGCTTTGCATCAGGCCCCCGAGCCCGCCCTTCTTGGGTCCGGCTTGCTGAAACAGCGACTCGCTCACCCAGCGCTGCGCGCCGGTGCCGAGATCGTAGAGCGCGACGAGCGGTGGGCCCGAGGCGCGCTGGCCGTGCACGAGCAGCGTGCCGCTCTGGGGGAGCACGCGGCGCGTGACGACCTTCGTCAGCGTGAGCTTGCGGGAATCGAACAGCACCGTTCCTGTGACCGGATCGAAGATCAGCGAGAGGCCCGGCTTCGCCGCTTCCATGAGCAGCGAGCTTTCGATCGCGCGGATGCTATCGACGGGGAGCCCGCCCAGCTCCGGTTTCTGCCAGCTGATCTGGCCGCGCTCGATGTCGACACCCGCGAGCGCGCCGTCGGTCGAGACCAGCAGCGCGCCGGCGGGCGTTACCTGTTGCCAGCGAATGTCGCCGTTGAAGTGCATCGTCCAGGCGGGCACCGAACCGGCGGGCGCCGTGGTGGGCACAGGCTTTTGCGCGGGACGGGTATTCGCGACCGGGGTCGCGGCCTGAAGCAGCACGAGGAGCAGCGGCAGAGCCATGTGGCCTCCTGAGAGGGCGCACATATCCCCCCGTCCCCTTCCGCCGCGCAAGGGCCTGCCGCACTAGGGCGGCGGCGGACCTCGGCGGAACCGAACGTCTAAGGTGCGCTGGGTTTCGATCTTAGCGCGCCGCGGCGGCCCGTAGCGGTAGGTGGTCACCGCGGTCAGGGAATCCTGGAGCGGCACGCCGGGCGCGATATTCCGGAACCGGGTTTGGAACGTCAGCGACCGCACGTCCGCGAGGGCGGAGCGCTCGGGTCGTGTGAGTGACGTGATCGTGTAACGCAATTCATACGTGTCGGGATGCAGGAATGCCGATCCCGCCATGTCCGCGGTGCGGATGCGTTGCGCCGGCTCGAAATCGATGCGCACCAGCGCGGTCCCACCCAGCGTATCCAGGCCGGCCAGTCGGAAGCAATGATTCGCGATGAAGGTCTCGTTGCCCAGGTCTTCCAGCTCGGCACTGCGGATGACGACCGTGGTGGCGGGATTTCCCCATGGCCCCCACGCCGGCGCGACGACGCGTCCGACTTCGTAAGGCTGGTAGTCGCTGCTGCGGAAGCGCAGCCGCTGTGTGTACGGTCTTCCCGTATCGCCGCGCTGATTGATTTCCCGCTCCGAGAGCTCGAGGGTGTACTGGAAGGGATAGGCGTTCGCGAGGTCGCGATAGCGCCGCGCGCTCTCCTGGAGCTGTTCGAAGACAGCCAAGAGCGCGGCATCGCTCGAGTCCGGCGCGCCGGGCTTGACGCACGGGACCGCGGCCACCGTGATGGGCGGCAGCTCGATGGCGAGCCGGCGCAGCCCGATGGTGAGGTGCAGCGGCGCGACGCCATCCAGCACGAGCTGGGTATCGACCGGTACGTACCCGATCTGACGAACGCTGAGCAGGTAAGTCCCCGCCGGGATTCCAGCGAACTGAAACGCCCCGCCGGCATCGGTGAATTGCGAGCCGGTTTGTGGGGAGAGCGTCACCCGCGTGAAGCCGATGGGCTCTCGCGTTTCGGCGCTGATGACGGTGCCGCGAATTGAAGACTGCTGGACGACCAATGTCGAGAGCAACAGAAGCGCGTGCATGGCTCCGCCGGTCAAGCAGGAATCACCACGTCAACCATGTCGTTGTTGATGCCCGAGGAGAGAGTCGAACTCTCACGGGGTTGCCCCCGGGGGATTTTGAGTCCCCTGCGTCTGCCATTCCGCCACTCGGGCCCGCGCGGAATATAGTCACGACCGGCTTCGCGGCCGAGATGCTCGCTCGCCAGAAAAAGTAACGCCGCAGCTTGCGACGGCGCCCGACCGAGA
>DASTDR010000632.1:0-5132 GCA_035710265.1 Gemmatimonadales bacterium
ACCGTGACGATGTTGACGCCCTCACTCTTGATCTGGTTGATGCAGGAGTAGAGCGTCGTCGTCTTGCCGGAGCCCGTGGGGCCCGTAACGAGTAGGATCCCTTCGTGGTTCTCGAGCAGCCGCTTGATCGCCTCGCCTTCGCCCGGATTGAGGCCAAGCGAATCGAGCGATTTGACCGTGGCGCGGGAGTCGAGAATACGGATCACGACCTTTTCGCCGAGCTGCGCCGGGAGGGTCGACACACGCAGGTCGATCGGCTGGCCGTTCACGGCCACGCGGGCCCGGCCGTCCTGCGGCCGCAGCCGGTCGGCGATGTCGAGCGAAGACATGATCTTGATGCGCGAGATCAAGGGTAGTCCGGCCTGGCGCGGGATCTTCATCACCTGGCGGAGCACGCCGTCGATGCGGTAGCGCACCGCCACGCCGCCCTCTTCCGGCTCCACGTGGATGTCGCTCGCGCGCGACAGAATCCCTTCCGAAATGATCATGTCCACCAGCCGGACCACGGGCTTCTGGCTGGCGTCCGCCTCGGAGATGTTGAGCTCCTCGGGCGGCGCGTCGGGCAACGTCTGAAGCACCTCGGCGTCGCCCATGTTCTCGAGCAGCTTATCGATCGCTTTGTCGGACCTGTAGAGCTCGTCCAGCTTTTCGCTGATCCTGGAGGGAGCCAGGAGCAGCAGCCGAATCTCACGCGCTGTGTTGAACGCGAGCGCCTTCTCGGCATCGAGGTCGAGCGGATTGGCGGTACCGATCTCCAGGTACGAATCCGTCAACCGCAACGGCAGCACGTGATGGCGGCGGGCGAGCTGCTCGGGCACGCCGTCCCGCACGGCATGATCCATCTTGGTTGCGTCGGCGACTTTTAACCGGAAGCGATGGGACAGTTTTTCGAGGATCTGAGCGTCGGTCGCGATCTTCTCCGCGACCACGCACTCCCATAATGTGCGGCCGGCATCCGCCTTGTCCCGCAGCCTTTGCAGGACCTCGGGCGTCAGGCCCTCGACCGACTGGGCCAGCCATTCGTCTGGGAATGCGGTTACGGCCATGCAGGTGACTCCAAGCTATGGATACGGACGTCCGAGTCCAGTATTCCGCGTCACAGAATGTCCCAAAAATCGCGGGTCACATCGAATGCGACACGCACCTGCCGGCTTTGCATGCCGTACCCCGCCTCGATACGGAACAAGCCGAGCCATTCGGCGCCCAGTCCAAGGGTTACGCGTGTGCCGGGCGTGGTCTTCCAGGGCATCTGCGGGAACGGCTCATCCGTCGAGCCTAGAGCGACATACGGGGCGAGCGTGATGTTCCCCGGCGTTCGGGCCGGTCCCGCTGGGAGGCGAACGAACGGCACGACGGTCCGCAGCTCGAGATGCAGGAGGGCCGCGCGTCGCCCGCCCCACTCGCGAAACGCGTCGCCGAGCAGCGTGCCGCGTCCACCCATGACGAACGCGCGGTGTGGCGGCAGCTCGTCGCTGCCCACGCCGACTTGCACGCGGGTCAGGAGCCGCGTCGACCCCGCGCCGAGCGGCACGAGCAGATGTCCGACCCCCGCGAACCGCGCGTACGCACTGCCGATTTCGGCGCTGATTTCCCCCGCGATGTCGCGCCGCACCGCAAAGCCTTCACTGCGACGCCGAACGGTCAACATGCCGACGTTGTGCACGTCGTCCCCGATCGCGGGATTGGGGCGGAACTCGCCAGAGGCGGGCGTCGCGCGAATCGACAGCGACTGCACGTGCTCACGCTTGACCGCGACGATCCATTCCATTCGACCGCCTACGTCAAACCGCGCGGACAGCTGCCAGCCGGTGGCGCGGTAGTAATCGGCGTAATCGTCACCGAATTCCTGTGCCGAGACTGAGTTCAGCAGTGGCGCGATGACCCGCTGGTCCGCGATGTCGCGCACCTGGCGGTACACTGTCAGGCCGAGACCGTCGGCGGAGTGTATCGAAATTCCGCCCTTCCCGGCGCCGTCGGCAAAGCCGTAACTGGCCAGTGCACGCACTTCGAAGTCATCGCCCGGCGTGCGCCACACGAATCCGGCGCCGGCGGCGAGCCCTTCGACCCGATTGAATCGGATCAGGTCGCTGAGGCCACGCGCGCCAAGCCGTTGGCGCTTGAGGCCGGTGAGCACGCGGCGTCCCGCGATGCGGTTGACTTCCGCCCGCACCGCTTCCAAATCGTTCTCGCGGACCGGCTCGGCGATTTGCTGAATAGCGGTGGTGAGCGGCTCGCGCCACGGGAACGAGTCGCGTTCCGCCTTGGGCACGGACGTGATTTCGTCGCCGCGGAACCAGCTTGCCGCGAGTCCCACATTGAACTGATAGCCGTCGATCTCCCACCGCCCGCGGATGATCCCCCGCGCCGGGATGTCCAGCCAGGTCGCGCGCCGCCGGATCTCGATCTCTTGCCGGTAGGGCAGCCAGAAGCGGCCTTCCCAGAGCGCGTTGTCCAGGACGACGCTGACGTCCTCGAGCTGTGGGTCGAGATAGGCGCGCGGCGTGAAGTTGAACGCCATCCGCACGAGGTCCGCGGTCTCGAGATCGACAAAGAGGGTACCGACGATGGCCGCGTGGGAGAACTGTTTGGGCCGCACCCGCAGCGCCGCCACGCGCACGGCCCGCTGCGGGAGCTCGATCGTCGTCGTATCGCCCAGCGCGAAGTCGTAGTGTTCTATGCCCGCCGGCCCCAGCGGGTGTGGCACGTCGCGCACCTCGTCACCCTCCCCCAACCGGATCGCGCTGCCGAAGTTGTTCTGGACGATGCCGAGATGATCGCGATGGTAGTTGATGTCGGTCGGCAGCTCGGCGCGATCGCGCCACCCCAGGATGCGCTGCTTGCTGAGCTGCGGCGCCTTCCAGTACACTTCCAGCTCCAGCTGGTCCGCCTTCACGAGTCGCGGCGGCTCGGTGAGCCCTTCGCCGAACTGGCCGAGGAAGAAGAGAAATCCGTGAGCCTGGGCTTTGTAGTCGCGCAGCGTGGTGTCCACCGCCGCGTGCGCGCGCCGCTCGATCGCGCGGCTCGCGACTGCCAGCGCGGACGCGCTGTTCCAGTCCTGCGCGGTCGCACGAGCGCATGGAGCGAGAACCAGGGCGGGGAGCAGCAGGGAGGAGGGGGGGGGGGGCCAGCGCATCGCCGCCAAATCTAGGTAATGGACTCCCGCGACGCATTCCTGGAGCGCGCCACGCAGGGGGGGATCGTCCCCGTGCTGCGGCAGGTGGTCACGGATGCCGACACGCCCGTCGCGGCATTCGCGAAGATCGCCCGGCCGCCGTTCGCGTTCCTCCTCGAATCACTGGTCGGCGGCGAGCGCTGGGCCCGCTACACCTTCCTCGGCACCGAGCCCCGCGAGGCCTGGCGCTATCGCGGGCTCCACATCGAGCGCTGGACGCCGGCAACCGGGTGGGCGGCGGCGGGCGAAACGCGCGATCCCCTCTCGCATCTCGCGGACCGGTTGCGCGCGCTCCCGACCGTCGCCTTGCCGGGCCTGCCGCGCTTCACCGGCGGCGCCGTCGGCTACCTGGGCTACGACCTCGTCCGCAGCATCGAGCGTCTGCCCACGGAGCCGCCCGACACGCTCGGGGCCGATGTCCCGGACGCGATCGTGATGATCGCCGACTCGCTGGTCATTCTCGACAACGTGTTTGGGCGCGCGATTCTCGTCGCCAATGTCGAGGTGCCCGCAGGGACCACGGCGGCGCAGCGACTCCGCTTGTACGACGCCGCGCAGGAGCGCCTGGACGCGCTGATCGCGCGGCTGGGGACGACACACCAGCTCGCGCCGCTCTCGCTGGACGCCGATACCAAATCACTTAGCCCCTCGTCCCGATATCCAAAGGCCGACTACGAACGGGACGTCGAGAAGATCCGCGCGTACATCGCCGCGGGCGACATTTTCCAGGCCGTGCTCTCGCGCCGGCAGGTCGTGCCGGGCGCGGTCGATCCGCTGCGCTTGTACCGGTACCTGCGCGCGCTGAACCCGGCGCCGTATCTGTTTTATCTCGCGCTGGACGGCCTCACGCTGGTGGGCAGCTCTCCTGAAGTGCTGGTGCGCGTCGAAGGCGACGAAGTCACGGTCCGTCCGATCGCGGGCACGCGGCCCCGCGGTGCGACCGCCTCCGAAGACGAGGCACTCGCTGCGGCGCTGCATGCCGACGCGAAGGAGCTGGCGGAGCATCGCATGCTCGTGGATCTCGGACGCAACGATATCGGCCGGATCGCGCGCTATGGCACGGTGCGCGTGACCGAATCGCTCCAGATCGAGCGCTACTCGCACGTGCAGCATCTCGTCAGCGAGGTCCGCGGCCAGCTGAGCCCGGGCTACGATGCGCTGGATGTGTTGCGCGCCTGTTTTCCCGCCGGCACGGTGAGCGGCGCGCCCAAGGTGCGCGCGATGCAAATCATCGACGAGCTCGAGCCCGAGCGGCGCGGGCCGTACGCGGGGGCGGTCGGATACGTGGGCTGGGGGGCCACGTCCATGGACACCGCGATTGCGATTCGCTCGGCACTCGTGCTGAAGGATCGCGTGGTCGTGCAGGCAGGCGCCGGCATCGTTGCGGACTCCGATCCCGCACGCGAATTCGCGGAAACCGAGGCGAAGGCCCAGGCGGTGCTGCGCGCGCTCGCATTGGCGAAAGCCGGTGATTAGTTTCGGGGTCCTGTGTACAAGCTGCTGAGCACCTCCGGCGAACAAGCGATCGACCTCCAGCTCGGGCGTAAACTCGTGGTGGGTCGCGCCGTCACGAGCGATGTGCCCATCTATGATCCGACCATTTCGCGCCGCCACGCGGAGATCGTCCTCACCACGAGCGGCGTTCGCGTCACCGACCTCGGCTCATCCAACGGCACATTCCTGAACGGCGCCAAGATCACGGACGCCGAGGCCACGGCGAACGACGTCGTGACGTTCGGGAAAGTGGCGTTCCGTGTGAAGGAAGTGACCGCCCCCCTGCCGCGGCCCCAGGTCGTGCCCCCGCCCGCCGACTTCAAGTCCGGCAAAGGCGGGGTCGCAGGGGGGACGATTGTCCGCCAGCTGCCGGTGAGTGTCTCGGGCGGCGTCCCGGCGATCGTGATGGACCAGGCCTCGGGCGCGTCGCACCTGAAGGTCAAAGCGGACAATCAGGAAGAGCGGC